>JAAVAY010000116.1 GCA_014803815.1 Allobaculum sp.
AAGTCGTAAAACGTATTACCGATAAGATTCAATACATGCGAGTTCTCGATTTAAACAACACCATCTTAGAAATCGGACTTAGTTAAAAAATTTCAGGCGTATAACAGTTAAGTGGTTATACGCCTTTTTTACTTGACTCACACAAAGATATCCATAAAGTTTACCAGTAGACTAAAAGAAGAAATTTTTCAGGATCTATAAGATGAGAAAATAATTAAGATTCAATTTTATTAAAAAAAGTCAGATTTAAGGAGAATGATCTATGAAAGAATACAAAGATTATAAAAATGTTGATGAGCAAATTGAATATCTCAAAGAAAATAAAAAGATAAGAGTAGTTCCTGAAGAAAAAAAGTATTTTGAGCAACGAAATTATATAGAATTAATTAATCCTTATAAGGAATTATTTTGTTATGGAAGAAATGAGAAAAATAAACATATTTATAAAGATGAAATTTCATTTTCTTCCATCCTAGAACTTAATCATTTGGATGATTGTATTTGTGATAGTTTGTCTCCTCTCATTAGAAATTTTGAGAAAAAGTTTAGGAATAGATTACTGTTAGAGATTTGTGAAAATTATAAAAATTCTGATTTTAATGACCAAAAAGGAATATGTTATGTAGAGGATATTGAGCAAGTCTTAGCCGGAAATAATTTATCTCCTATAATTGGACCTAATTTTTCTTATAAACTAAAAAAAAATGAAGGGTATGTGGAGGAAGACCCAAAACAAATAGCTAAGAAAAAAGATCTTTTGAAAAAGATAAAAAATATTGGTACAGATGAAGAAGCTGAAAACTATAAAACCAATCTTCCTATTAGAAATGCTATTAAATCTCAAGGAGTGGCACCTTTTTGGCTTATAATGTCAGTTTTAAATTATGGAGATTTACAAATTTTATTTACTATGCAAAATAGAGAAACCCAAACTAAAATAATGAATCACTTTAAAATCGGGGTGGAAGGTGAAAAAAATATTTTTAAATTTCAAGGAGATATAGAATTGATCCGAAAATTGCGAAATACTATTAACCATTATTCACCAATATTTCCAATTATTTTAGGGGAAATGACAAAAAAAATAGAGGATCATAAAATTTTAAAAATTATTTGTTTTCTAAAAAAACAAGAAAGTTTATTTGAAGGTTTAAGGACTAATAAGATTCCTAACCTTAATTATAAATATGAAGAAAATAAAGTATTTGGAATTCCTCTTACCTCTTTTAATAAGAAAAAGTTTCATCTTATTGAGGAAATAATAAATCAATTAAACTCTTAAAATTAGTTTTTTAAGAACTATTCTACTCATTATATTTATTTATAAATAAAACAATTATCAAATTTTTAAACAAGACAGTGGCTTCAAAAAGTATTTAAAATTATAAAATAAAAAACGAACCTGTTTCCAGATTCGTTAGTTTGGGGACCACGTCCCCCTCCGTTGGCTAATTTATATCATGAATTAAACAAATAAACAAGGAAAATATATGCCAATCGGGTTATGCCAACAGAATTGAAGCTATTGTTCTCACGGTTTTTATGAAGGAAAAGTAAATTCGTCCATGAAAAGAGCCAACTAGAATATTACTTTATTGGGTTCTTTTATTTTTTCTTGGTTGACCAATTGGGACTTGGTTTGGTATAGATCAAAATTTCTTTGGGCACTTCGTATTTCGTGTTGATGCAGAGCCTATTATAAATAGGCTAATTAAATATTTGAAAAACTGTATGAACAGTAATCGAGAAGTTTCTTTAAATCAAGTTTTTTTAAGGTCACACTTTGCTCTTGGATTTTGTCGCTACAAATGCTGAAGAAATAGCCATCCAAGTACGTTGACCACAGACTTTGTTTTAAGGATTTTTCTTTTATATCAAAGGATAAAAGCGAAGTAGACATACCCGTGCCAAGCTTTTTGACATAGGCCTCTTTTTGGGTCCAAATTTCATAAAAAGCGAGCGCTGAAAAATCGCTTTGGGAAAAATAAAGTTGTTCTTGGGGACTAAAACAAAGAGTAGCAATGTCTTTATCTGCTTGGAAAACGTGCTCTACATCTAAACCAATGGGTTGATCGCTTGCTACAAAAGCTACACAGCGCTCTGAATGTGAAATAGAGAATTGGTAAGTTGGATAGTTTGGAAAGTAGGGTTTACCTAGAGGAGAATAGGCGAGATGAAGTCTTTCCTTAGGAATTGGAAGATCTTGACTCGCTTGGCTAAAAAGTAAGAGTTTGGAAACAAGGGAGAGGATTTGATCCTTTTGTTGGCGATAGCGAAGAACTTGGTTTTGTTGGGACAAAGGCAAATAACGAAGGTAGGCCTTTAAATCGTGAAAACAAACATCTTCTTCAAGAAGAACATAAAAAATGGAAATTGAAGCCATGCTTATATTCCCTTCTATATTTTAGAGAATCATCATCTCGTACATGAATTCTTTCAAGTCTTTAGAAATAGAAGAATCAAAATTAATGATAAAATAATTATTTTTTCAAGAAAAATTTTACGGCTCTAAAAAAAGAAGAAAAGGCAACAAAACGCCCTTTTTGTTAGTATCGACTAACCCTGAAAAGCCCTCCTTCATTGGAATTGGCTTTCAATGCATTGGTTTTTTCGCTTATAATGTCAACGACTTGTTATTAAAAAAATACTATTTATTAGAGGAGGATTTTTTTCTGAGTATGGAAGAAAACAAAACTAAAGTTTTTCAATCCATGGATGGAAATACAGCTGCCGCTCATAACGCCTATGCGTTGACCGACATGTCTTGCATTTATCCTATTACACCATCTTCTCCGATGGCAGAATCCATGGATGCTTGGGCTAGCCAAGGACGCCTCAATGCATTTGATAACGTTGTTAAAATTGCTGAGCTCCAATCCGAGGCTGGTGCGTCTGGTGCTGTCCATGGTGCAGCACAAGCAGGCGTACTTCCCACCACTTTCACCGCTTCCCAAGGTCTTTTGTTGATGATTCCAAACATCTACAAATGGGTTGGTGAAAATCTTCCCGTTGTTCTTCACGTTGCGGCAAGATCGCTTGCTAGCCGTGCTTTGAATATCTTTGGTGATCATTCTGATGTCTATGCCGTTCGTCAAACTGGTATTCCTATGCTTTCTAGCCATTCCGTGCAAGAAGTTATGGACCTCGCTGGTATTGCTCACCTTTCTGCAATTAAAGGGCATACTCCTTTCTTACACTTCTTTGATGGGTTCAGAACGTCTCATGAAGTGGATAAGATCGAAGTATTCGATGTAGACAAATACAAAGATCTCATTGATTACGAAGCCCTTGAAGCCTTCAAAAATAATGCGATGCAACCTCATACAAACCCTGTAACGCGTGGTGCCAACGAAAACGATGACATCTTCTTCCAGGGTGTAGAAGCTCGTAATAAACATTATGAAAATGTACCAGATATTGTCGCTGACTACATGAAAAAAGTAAGCGAAATCACTGGTCGTGAATACGCTCCATTTACTTATTATGGTGATCCTGAAGCTGAAAACATCATCGTAGCCATGGGTTCGGTAACGGAAACCGCTAAAGAAACTATTGATGAACTCAACAAGAATGGCGAAAAAGTGGGTATGATCAAAGTTCACTTGTTCCGTCCATTCTCTACAAAATATCTCCTTGATGTTCTTCCTGAAACGGTGAAGAAAATTGCGGTTCTTGATCGTTCCAAAGAAGGTGGCGCTCTTGGTGAACCTCTTTATCTTGATGTCATCGCCGCTTTGAAAGACAAAGACATCGATATTATCGGTGGTCGTTATGGTCTTGGAAGCCACGATACCGCTCCAAAACACATCAAAGCGGTCTTTGATCACCTCAAAGGCGATGAACTCAAAAACGGCTTCACCCTTGGTATTGAAGACGATGTAACCAACACCTCTTTACCAGTGGAAGAAGGCTTTGTTATCGATGATGGCAAAACAACCGAGTGCTTATTCTGGGGTCTTGGCTCCGATGGTACCGTTTCGGCTAATAAATCCTCCATTAAAATCATCGGTGACAACACGGATATGTATGCGCAAGGTTACTATGCATACGACTCCAAAAAAGCTGGTGGTGTAACCCGTTCCCACTTGCGTTTCGGTTCGGAACCCATCCATAAAACGTATTACATCAATAACGCAGATTTCATTTCCGTATCTTTGGACAGCTACATGTTCAAATATGATCTCGCTAATAACCTTAAAAAAGGTGGAACGTTCTTATTGAACACTTCTTTTGATAAAGACGAAATCGTTAAGCATATGCCTAACCGTCTGAAAAAAGAATTGGCTGACAAAGACGCGAAATTCTATATCATCGATGCGAACAAAATCGCTGGTGAAATCGGTATGGGTCGTCGTACCAACACCATTTTGCAATCAGCATTCTTCGCATTGAACCCACAGATTTTGCCTTATGACGAAGCTGTTGATCTCATGAAGAAAGCAGCTAAGAAATCCTATGGCAAAAAAGGGGATGAAATCGTTCAACTCAACTACAAAGCCATCGATATGGGTAAAGATGGATTGGTAGAAGTTGAAGTCGACAAAGATTGGTCGAACCTCCCAGTGTCCGAATTGCGTAAGCCTACTGGCAATGCTTATTGGGATGAATACGCCGCTCGCATCAACGGTTTGGAAGGCTACAACATGCCTGTTTCCGCCTTCACAAAACATGGTGTTTTGGATGGTACGATGCAAAACAATGCATCCTTCAACGAAAAACGTACGATTGCTGTAAAAGTTCCTGAATGGAATCCTGATAACTGTATTCAATGCGGATTCTGCTCCTTCGTATGTCCACACGCTACGATTCGTGTCTTCGCTTTGACTCCAGAAGAAATCGAAAAGGCCCCAATGAAGTTCGATACCATCCCATTAGCCGGTAAAAAAGATAGCGATCTTCGTTGGAGAGTTCAAGTTTCTCCTTCTAACTGCGTAGGTTGCGGTCTTTGCGTATCTGAATGTCCAGGTAAAAAAGGCAACAAAGCCCTCAAGATGGTTGATGTGAACTCTCAACTTTATCTCGATCCTTTGGCTGACTACTTATTCAAACAAACTGAGTACAAAACAGATCTCTTCCCAAAATCAACCATCAAGGGATCTCAAATGCTCATGCCTTACTTCGAAGTACCAGGTTCTTGCCCAGGTTGCGGTGAAACACCATACTATCGCTTAGCTTCTCAGCTCTTCGGTAAAGATATGCAAATCGCCAACGCTACTGGATGCTCCTCCATCTACTGCGGTGCTAACCCATCTACTCCATTTGTAAAAGATAAAGATGGCAATGGTACAGCATGGGCGAACTCCTTGTTCGAAGACAATGCCGAATTCGGTTATGGTATGGCTCTTGCCAATAACTTGAACAAAGCGCAAATCTTGAAGATCATGGAAGACAACTTGGATAAAGTGGCTCCTGAACTGAAAGAAAAAATGGAAGAGTACATCGCTGCTGGTAACGATCGTGAAAAACAGCGTGAACTTGAACCCCAAATCAAAGAACTCGTTGCACAAGCTGACTACGACGAAGATGTTAAATCTTTGGCTGGTTATGACTTGGTAGACAAATCCAACTGGATCATTGGTGGTGACGGTTGGGCTTATGACATCGGTTATGGTGGACTTGACCACGTCTTGGCCAACAACGTCAATGTCAACGTTCTCGTATTGGATACTGAAGTATACTCCAACACGGGCGGTCAAGCTTCTAAATCCACTCCAAGATCTTCCGTAGCAAAATTTGCTGCTGGTGGTAAATCTACAGCGAAAAAAGATCTTGGCCAAATCGCTATGACCTATGGTCATGTCTATGTAGCTTCTGTGTGTATGGGTGCCGATAAGATGCAAACGTTGAAAGCCTTTCGCGAAGCCGAAGCATTCGATGGACCATCCTTAATCATCGCCTATGCTCCTTGCGCTGAGCACGGTATCAAAGGTGGTTTGGGTAACCATCAACAAGTTCAACGTGAAGCCGTTGAATGTGGTTACGTTGACCTCTACCGCTACAACCCTGATAACAAAGAGCATCCATTAACAATCGACTCCAAGAAAGAGCCTGATTACTCTAAGATGGAAGACTTCATGATGAAGGAAGCTCGCTACGCACAACTTGCTAAACTCAAAGGCAAAGAAGGCGCAGACGAAATGTTTGCTAAAGCTGCTGCCGATGCAAAACGTCGTAGAGATCGTCTTAAAGCCATCGAACGCGAAGGCCTTTAAGATTGAAATAAAGCCTTTTAAATAAAAAATCGAACCGCTCTTTTATGGAACTCCATAAAAAGCGGTTCTTTTTTTATGGTATTTCAAGGTAAATAGTAGTATTCTATCCTTCTCTTTGATTTTGAAAAGAGAAGGATTGCTTTTAAAAAGAGACTATCAAAAAAGCGAAGAATCCTGCATACTCAAAAAGAAAAAGGAGAGAAAAAATAGAAAGGAGAAATTGTAAATGCCTATCTTTTCAAGCATGAAACACTTTTTGAAGCAAAGCTTAGCAGGCTTTATGAGTGTAGCTTTCCTCTTGCCTACTTCTATTCCTATCTTAGCGGCTGAAGTAGGCGAAGTGGAGATGCACCGTTTGTATAATCAAGCCACTGGTGAACATTTTTATACTGCGAATCTCGAAGAGCGTGATACCCTTCGAGCTGGTGGCTGGAAATACGAAGGAATCGGTTGGGTCGCTCCTGAAACGGGTGATCCCGTCTATCGAGTCTATAATCCAGGAAACCAAGACCATCACTATACGCCAAGTGAAAATGAAAAAGATACCCTTGTTCGTTTAGGCTGGTCTTACGAAGGAATTGGTTGGTATTCCGATCCCGCCCAACATATGGCTGTATATCGAGAATACAATCCCAATGCAAAAACAGGAAATCACAATTACACAACTAGCCTTGCGGAGCATCAAGCTCTTGTAAAACTTGGCTGGAACAATGAAGACATCGCTTGGTATGCTTTAAAAGAGGGAGTGACAGCTCCAGCTACAAGTTCAAGTGAACTGAGCCCTTTGCATGTCCAAGGAACCCAACTCATGAATGCCCAAAATCAACCAATCGTTTTACAAGGGTATTCCACCTTTGGATTAAACTACATGCCAGAGTTTGTGGATCAAAGTGTCTTTGAATTCTTAAGAGATCAAATGGGATCTAAAATTGTCCGTCTAGCCTTATATACTCAAGAATATGGAGGCTATTGTAGTGGAGGAAACAAAGAACAATTCAAAGCGCTTATCGATAAGGGCGTGAGTCTGGCCGAACAAACCAATCAATACATCATCATTGATTGGCACATTTTATCCGATGGTAATCCCAATATCCATGCCGATGAAGCCGAAGCATTTTTTCGGGAAATGGCTACGAAGTATGCCAATAAATCGCATGTCATCTATGAAATTTGCAACGAACCCAATGGTTGTTCTTGGAGTGAGATCAAACGCTATGCCCATCGCATCATTCCAGTCATTCGCGCTGCCGATCCCGATGCCGTAATCTTAGTGGGCACTCCCACATGGAGCCAAGATGTCGATACAG
>JAAVAY010000117.1 GCA_014803815.1 Allobaculum sp.
ATGCGGAAGTGATTCACGCAAGTACTTTTTGTGAATATTTTTAAATATTTCACTATTATGTTTTAGTAAAAAATAAAAGCGGTTGACCTTTCTTATCCATTGGACAACAGCTTTTCTTTTATAAAACATGGTCTATGTTGCTGTCAAGCATTTATGGCTAAAAGCTAAAAATATTGAAGGGACAGCCCTTTTATTCTCCTTATTTGTTATGAGGATAAAGATTCGAATTTTCTAAAAAAAACGCGTTTTTAAATTTTCTGGTAAATAGCGCGCTAACTCTTTGACGAGTTGATATACCGAGGTACAAGGAATGGCTTTAGAGGGAATAAGAGCCTTTTTTTCTTCATAAAGCTTTTGGGCATAGGAAATGGCTAATCTTGGATCGCCATATTCACACAACTTGGAAAAAATTTGCGGATCGTTTTTTTTGTATTCGCCAATTTTTCGCTTGGCGAAAATTTCCTTGAGCATTCGAAAATATTCCTGACGCGATACAGCTGCTTGATAAAAGCTAAAATGGAGAATGAACCACAATTCAAAACACTCGTTGCTCCAAGCGCAATGCCAGTAATTTTGGTAAGCCACTTGTTTATTGCGCTTGTCACATTTCTTAACAAGATCATTAAATTGACTATCAGGAAAATCATCTTTATCCGTAACGAGCCAAATCTCTGCCTTTTCAATAGCATATTTTTCCACAAATTCTTGAGCAAAAGGCAAAAGCTTCGTGGTGGCTTCTCCCACACCAACAATTTCGATCAAAACATCCTTTCGCCCACTTTTTTCAATTGCGGCTTTGAAGCCTTCAAAATAATATGGTTCGGTCTTCGTTCCTTCGGTAAAGATGAGATAAAGCTTTTGATAGTCTTGTTTATGAAGACGCTTTAACAGTTTCTGTTCTTCTAATTTGCTCAGGCCAGGTTTTTTCATACCTCTGTTTTATAGGATAATGAGAAATAGAATCAAGTGTTTTGAAAATCAACATCCCATCACTTGTCAAGGCAGCTGTGATTGCTTCAAACAGAAAACCAGTCATCCAGAAGATTAAATATGTTAACCGATAAAAGAATTGGAGATTGGTCAACACAAAAAAAGAGACCTCTCAACTTAAGAAGTCTCTTCATAAGAAATTAACGTGGAGAGCCTAAAACCTTTACGGCATAGGAACAAATTGGAACAAGGGATACATCTTGTTTTTTAGCTTGATCTTGCACCATTAAAACGAGTTGACGAGCAATTCCTTGGCCTCCATAAGAAGGCAATACTTCGGTATGGGTAATCAGCCATTGACCATTTTTCACTTCAAAATCGCATTCTCCAATGCATTTCTCTTCATCATAGGCTGCACTACGCTGATTTTCACGTTCAAATTGATAATGAATCATGATCAAGCCTCACTTATTGATCTTCTTTGGACGTTTCAAACGCAGAGGACTCTGTTTTATTTTCGATTGCGACATCTTTTGACGGTTCAGGCTTAAGCATAGTTTGTTCTTTTAATTTTGGATTTTCGTGATGATCATGATCTTTGTGATGGTGATGATGGTGATCGTGTTTATCCTCTGCTTTAGTCTTTAGCTTAGAAATTTCGTTTGGCTCTTTTTCGTCTGGCTTTGATGCATCGATCTCTTTTTTGATACCGAGCGCATCGGCGGGTAGCATCTCGTTTACAGCGCCATTTTGGAGTTTTTTTTTAGAAGTACTATTTAAAAGTTTATCTCCCTGCTGTTGACAAAGAACGATTTCCTTTGGTTCAACGGAGTCCTTTTTTTCTTCTTCCACTTTTTTTTCTTTTGGAAGAGGAGCTGGTTGAGCTATGGGTTCAGGTGTAGAAGTTGATTGGGGTTTTAAAACAGGGTGGGATTGGACTTCCACTTTCTTTGGTTGTGGAGGAACAGTATCTTCTGATTTAGCTTCTACTTTTAAAGAAACAGGTTTTTCAGCTAGGGTTGGTTTGTTTTGAGACTTTTCTTCGGGTTGAACAGCTTCTTTTTTAAGATCAGGACATGGATTGGCATGATGATGGTCATGCTCATGATGACACGGCTTTGAATCGTGATGGTCATGATCATCATGATTCAAAGCTTGGGTGGTCGCATCTTCTTTTGACGCTTGGGGAACGGGCTTTTTATCCGTTGTTTTATCAGATTTAGAAACACGATTGGCTTTTTTCAATACTTTCTTTTGATGTTTCTCTTTAGCGATATGATGAATGGTCTTCTTATTGAGTTTTACACCCGCTGCTTCAAGGCTTTGAGGAAGATTCATCTTTTCAAACCATCTCGTCAGTTCTTCAATCGTTTTTTCATAAGAAGGTTGAGGAAAATCAAACATATCCATGCCAAGTTGAGCAATGCGCTCTTTTTCTTCTTTGGAAAGAGAATCGCACCATGGCGCAAACAAGGCTGACCCTGCGGATCCCTCTGGTAAAGAACAAGCAAACGCTAAGCGATCCGTTAATCCTTCAAAGGGAGACTTCACGGATCCAATTTGTGTGTGAGCTAATAGACCCACGCGATAGAGTTCCGTTCTAGCCTCTACATCGTTGATGTTTTTAGCCAGAGCATCCGAGCAATGGCGTAAATCTTTCAATAAATCTGCTGCCTTTTTAGTTTTAGGGGGATCTTGTTCAAGATAAGCTAAGAATAAATGCTCAAAAATTCCAAAGATTTGATTCATCGTAGGATAACTTGGATACATCGAAAGCTCGGGATCCAAAATCGCAAACTTACACACTAATTCAGGGAAATGAATGGTTTTTTGTTCGCCCTTTCGTACGATGGTACAATTCTCACTCAGCTCAGAGGCACTGGAGGGGTTTGTTAAAATCGAAGCGATAGGATAGACATGTTTTGGTTTCTTCTTTTTTTCCCAGAAATCCCAAACATCGCCTTTATACCCAAGCCCTAAACCGATGGCTTTGGCGCATTGTAAAGTTGACCCTCCTCCAAGAGCCAAAATAATATCGCAATTTTCTTTTCGCGCAATTTCAATACCGCGTTTTACCGATCCATATTTGGGATTGGGTAAAATTTGACCCATATTCGCGTTTGGAAACCCAGCTTCATCGAGTAAAACACGAACTTTTTCTAATAAACCATCTTCGACGGGGCGATGACCATGAACCAAGAGAACTTTTTTCCCATACTGACGTAAAAGATCAGGGAGTTGAGAAAGCGCTCCTGGAGCAAGTTTTACTTGTTGAGGAATAGTATTTGTTTTCATAGTCAAACCTTAGCACACCCAATGGATGATAGAGATGGTCTTGCTTTGAGAAAGTTCCATCTTTTTTATTAGCTTTAAAGAATAAAATTCCTTGTTTGAGGAAATAAAAAAATAGAGGAAAAAAGCGAAAAATTCCTAAGAAATTTTGAAAATAGGAGACCTTTTATAGAATATGAAGGATCTAGTTTGGAAAATTCCTTTTTCAAAACGAAAAAAAAGCTTGTACAAGTCCATGGATACAAATTTGGCTAAAATAAATAAGGAAAGCGTATCAAAGATATACGCCAAAATGTCGATGGGATAAACTCTCTAGTTATTTCAATGAGTCTTAATGAAGATAAGAAGACCCCCACTCTTAATAAGCAAGACCCAGAAAGAATAGACAAACGAATTTACAAGTTCGCCTCGGCATTTTAAGATTTGAATGTTCAATACATTTTAATCAAGGAGGATTCCTTACATGACTATTTCACCTTTGCAAAAGGCTCGTTATGAATACGAGCCAAAATTGCCAGGTATGCTTCGTAACGGTATTGCAAATATTACTGTTAAAGAAGGAGCTCCCACTACAAGCGTAGCGGACCAAGAAGCCATTGCTGCTCTTTTCCCCAATACCTATGGCAAACCTGAAATCACCTTTGTTCAAGGCGAAAATACAGCTCCAAATGAAAAGAAAACAGTTGGTGTCATCCTCTCCGGGGGACAAGCTCCTGGTGGACACAACGTCATCACAGGTCTTTATGATGCTTTAAAGGCAGCGAATCCCGAAAACGAACTCGTTGGTTTTAAAGGTGGCCCTAGTGGTTTAATCGAAGATGACTTCATCGTTTTTGATGATGATTACATCAATAAATACCGCAATACTGGTGGCTTTGACATCATCGGTTCTGGTCGTACAAAACTTGAAACTCCCGAACAATTTGCGATTGTTGACGAAGTGGCTAAAAAACATGGCTTAGATGCAATCGTTATCATCGGTGGTGATGACTCCAATACAAATGCGGCTGTATTGGCCGAATACTTTGCAGCCAATGGCTCCAATACAAAAGTTATTGGTGCTCCAAAAACAATTGACGGCGATTTAAAAAATGACGATATCGAAACGTCTTTTGGTTTCGATACAGCTACAAAAACATATAGCGAACTCATTGGTAACATCGAACGTGATGCCAACTCCGCGAAAAAATATTGGCATTTCATCAAAGTCATGGGTCGTTCCGCTTCCCACGTAGCTCTCGAAGCCGCTCTTGAAACACAACCAAACATTTGCTTAATTTCTGAAGAAGTCGCTGCGAAGAAACAATCTCTTTCTGAAATTGCCAATTCCATCGCTGATTCTGTTGAAAAACGTGCTGCCAATGGGGATAACTTTGGTGTTGTTATCATCCCAGAAGGAGTGATCGAATTCGTTCCTGAATTCTCTACTTTAATTGCCGAAATCAATGAATTGCTTGCTGGTTCTAAAGCCGATGAATTCAATGCTCTTCCCACTTGGAAAGATAAATATGAATTCATTAAAAACGGTTTGACTCCTGCTTCCTTTGAAGTATTTGATATTTTGCCAGAAAATATTCAACAACAACTCTTCTTAGAACGTGATCCGCACGGTAACGTACAAGTGTCGTTAATTGAATCTGAAAAATTGTTCTCTGCTCTTGTAGCTAACGAACTCAAAAAACGTGCTGAAAAAGGTACTTATACTGGTAAGTTCAATCCATTGCATCATTTCTTAGGTTATGAAGGAAGATGTGCTTTCCCAAGTAACTTCGATGCAGACTACTGCTACTCTCTTGGATACAATGCCTTCTTGTTGATTCTTAATGACTTCAATGGATATCTCTCCAAGATTTCGAATCTCTCTGAACCCGCTTCAGAATGGGTGGCTGGAGGTATGCCTATCACAAAGATGATGAACATGGAACGTCGTCATGGCGAGGACAAACCAGTTATCCGCAAAGCTCTCGTTGAACTTGATGGAGCTCCATTTAAATTCTTCGAAGCCAATCGTGATAAATGGGCCGAAGAGACTTGCTACCTCTATCCAGGTGCAATTCAATACTATGGACCTGCTGAAGTTTGCGATTTAACCACTAAAACCTTAAAACTTGAGCAAGAAAATAAATAAGTGGGCTAACCCTAAAGGGACGAAATGAGAAATTCATTCTCGTTCCTTTTTTAGTTAGTATTCAAAAAATAAAAAACCCTACCTCAACCTAAAGTCGAAGTAGGGTTTTTCTTGTCCAGCAACTTCCTATTTTTGCCTTGCGGCTATCGTCGGCGTTTAGCAGCTTGACTTCTATGTTCGAGATGGGTATAGGTATGACCTGCTAGCCATCGTCACTGTACATTC
>JAAVAY010000118.1 GCA_014803815.1 Allobaculum sp.
AACTAGTTGCACATTTTAACGATTACTGCAACACCCATACCGCCTCCGATGCAAAGGGAAGCCAGACCATAAGTTAAGTTGCGTTTTTGTAATTCGTATAATAAGGAAACCAAAATACGGTTACCTGATGCACCTACAGGATGACCAAGAGCGATTGCTCCACCATTCACATTAGTGATGGACATCAATGCTTCTCTATCGATACCTGTGTTTTCGATCAATTCATGGATGACACCAAGAGATTGGGAAGCAAAAGCTTCATTAAGCTCGATCAATTGCATTTGATCCAACGTCATGTCTGCATTTTTCAAGGCATTGAGAATAGCAGGAGTAGGACCAAGACCCATTGTTAATGGATCTACACCGCCTTGACCGAAGGCTACGATTTCAGCAATTGGTTTTAGATCGTATTCTTTGACAGCGGATTCAGAAGCCACGATGCACATCGAAGCGCCATCATTGATACCTGAAGCGTTACCTGCTGTTACGGTACCATCTTTGATGAAGGCAGGACGCAATTTAGCCAACAATTCCATAGAGGTTTCTCTTGGATGTTCATCGGTATCAAATACGATTGTTTTCTTGCGTTCTTTGATTTCAATGGGGACGATTTCATCTTTGAATTTACCTGCTGCAATTGCGGCAAGAGCTTTTTCTTGGGAAGCCAAGGCAAATTCATCTTGCATTTCGCGAGTGATATCGTATTTTTTGGCAATATTTTCAGCAGTTACACCCATGTGTACGTTGTTCATGGCATCGGTTAAAGCATCGTAAACCATGGAATCAACCACAGTCTGATTACCCATTTTTACGCCTTGACGGTTCTTACCACTGATCAGGTAAGGGGCAGCAGACATATTTTCTACACCACCTGCAACAAAGACTTTTCCCCAACCAGCACGAATACGGATAGCGGCTTCAATAACAGCTTCCAAACCAGAACCACAAACCATATTAATGGAGTGAGCAGGAACAGTCTGAGGAATACCTGCATCTAAAGAAATATGACGAGCAATGTTTTGGCCAAGACCAGCGGAGATAACGTTACCGATAATAACTTCACTTACTTTATCTGGTTTTACATCGGCTTGTTCCAAAGCCGCTTTTAAAACAGTTGCCCCCATTTCAGCAGGGGTTACGTTTTTCAGAGAACCCATGAAGGTACCAATAGCTGTTCTCTTGGCACCAACGATATAAGCTTTTTCACTCATTTCAGTTAGCCTCTTTCTACAGTATGTATATTTTCCTAAGCTAAAGCCTTTTCTTGAAAGAACTCAAGGGGAAATAGACGAATTCCCTCTTGCCAATCTTCAAGAATATCTTGGCTTTAACTTTATCCATTCTAACAAAGCCCTCTTGTAAAAAATAGAGTAGATCTTTTTAGAAAGAGCTTGGAAAAGAAGAGAAAGATGCCTTTGTGAGCAAAAATAGATCCTCTTGCTTTACATTTGTTCGAGTTCTAGCTTTCTAGGATCCATTCTTCCTTGATTAGAAAGATATATTATTAATCATCCTAACTGTCTCAATCGCATTTTCTCTACCTTAAAAGAATAAATAGGGAATTTGAAAAGAGATCTTTTTGTGATAAAGAGGTCATTGAACCTCTTGATTTTTATTTTTCAGATTAAAACCAAGAAACATGGAAATTAAGAATAACTAGAAAGTAAGAGCTAAGAGATTTATAAATGAAAAGGCTTCCTTTTCTCAAAAAAGAAGCCGATCGTTTAGTTATAACGAACAAACTTTTAAAGTATCGTTTTTTTGGGAAATTTTGCTCAAAAATTTGATCAAAATTTGTGATCTTTCGTGAAAGATTTCACATTTAAAATTGACACCCTTAAGAGAAGGACTATCATTAATCTTAAGCCTGATGTCTATGCCTTGAAGCATATTTTGACTGAGGTCTCATTTGTAAAAATCCAAAAGTTCGATCTATCGAGAAAGGAGAACTGGATTGTATGGATTTTAATTTAACAGAACAACAGAAACTCATGCAGAAGTTGTTCCGAGAAGTGGCCCAAGCAGAAGTAAAAGATAACGCTGCAGACGTGGATGAAAAAGAACGTTTCCCAAAAGAAAACGTAGAAGTCCTTCGTCAAGCGAAGATGCTTGGTATCCCTTATCCTCGCGAATTTGGAGGAGCTGGAGCAGACTATTTGTCATACATTCTTGCCGTAGAAGAGCTTTCTAAAACATGTGCTACTACAGGTGTTGTGCTTTCGGCTCATACCTCACTTGGCTCTTGGCCTATTGCTCAATTTGGCACGCCAGCCCAAAAAGAGAAATATTTAAAACCTCTTGCTTCTGGTGAAAAGCTTGGAGCGTTTGGGTTAACCGAACCCAATGCTGGTACAGATGCGGCAAGTCAACAAACGACTGCTGTTCTGGATGGAGACGATTATGTTTTAAATGGAACAAAAATCTTCATTACGAATGCCGGGGAAGCCGACACTTATATTATTTTTGCGATGACGGATAAATCCAAGGGAACTCGTGGTATTTCCGCTTTTATCGTTGAAAAAGGCATGCCTGGTTTCACGATTGGTCAGCATGAAAAGAAACTTGGAATTCGTGGTTCCGCTACCTCTGAATTGATTTTTAACAATGTGCGCGTTCCCAAAGAAAACCTTCTTGGTAAAGAAGGCCAAGGCTTCAAAATCGCGATGGCAACCTTAGACGGTGGTCGTATTGGTATTGCAGCCCAAGCCTTAGGAATTGCTGAAGGCGCTTTGGAAGAAACGATTAAATACGTGAAAGAAAGAAAACAATTTGGTCGTCCTATTGCCAAATTCCAAAATACACAATTCGTTCTTGCAGATTTACAAACGAAAATTGATGCCGCTAAATTCCTCGTATATAGAGCGGCTATGGCGAAAGAAGAAGGCAAACCGTACACTATGCTTGCCGCTGAAGCCAAACTCTTTGCTGCTGAAACAGCTATGGAAGTGACAACGAAGTGCATTCAGCTTATGGGTGGTTATGGTTATACTCGCGACTTGCCTGTAGAAAGAATGTTCCGTGATGCCAAAATCACTGAGATTTATGAAGGAACATCCGAAGTACAGCGCATGGTTATCGGCGGACAGATTCTTCGCTAGGAGGTTCAAACTATGAAAATTGTTGTATTAGCCAAACAAGTTCCTGACTCAACAGAAATTACTGTTGATAAAAATACTGGTACGCTTGTACGTGATGGTGTTCCATCCATCATCAACCCAGATGACTTAGCTGGTCTTGAAGCTGCTTTAGAACTTAAAGATAAATCGGATGATGTAGTGGTTGAAGTTTTATCTATGGGTCCTCCTCAAGCCACTGGGATGCTTCAAGAAGCCATCGCGCGTGGAGCAGATAAAGCCTATCTTTTAACGGATAGAAGATTAGGTGGTGCCGATACATGTGCCACCTCTAGAACGCTTGCAGCGGCTCTAGATAAAATTGGCTATGACTTGATCATTGCTGGTCGTCAAGCTATTGATGGAGATACAGCTCAAGTTGGTCCACAAACAGCGGAACGCTTAGGGGTTCCTCAAGTGACTTATGTAAACGAAATCATCGAAGCCACTCCCGAACAACTCAAAGTGCGTAAAGCACTCGAAGATGAGGATCAAATCGTTTCTGTAAAACTTCCAGCGGTCATTACGACATTGTCTGGCATGAACAAACCTCGTTACATGAACTGCAACGACATCGTGGATTCCTTCAACAATCCTGTAGTTGTTTTGACGTACGATGACCTTGCAGAAAATCTACCTTTAGAAGAAATCGGCTTAGCAGGTTCTCCTACGCAGGTTTACAGAACATTCACTAAAGATGTTACAGCGGCTACGGAAACTTTCAATTTGCCTGCCGATGAAACAGGTAAGAAAATCGCTGAAACTCTCAATGAGAAACAGCTGATCAAGAAGTAGAAAGGATTGTCATGGCTACATTTCCAGATTACAAAGACATTTACGTATTTGTTGAACAAAAAGACTCACAGCCTGCTGAAGTCGGCTATGAGTTAATCAATAAGGCTAGAGAGCTCGTTGATAGCGCTCCTGAACTTGGATATAAGGTGGTTGGCGTATTGCTTGGTGAAAACATCAAGGATAAAGCCCAAGATGTCATTGCCCATGGCGCTGATGAAGTCATCGTGGTTGACGATCCAAAATTAAAAGATTACTCCACCCAATTTTATACTGATGCTTTAACACAAGTGATCAATCACTTCAAACCATCCTCTTTATTGACAGGCGCTACCGTATTAGGACGTGATTTAGCTCCTCGTGTAGCTGCTCGCATTAGCGCTGGTTTAACGGCTGATGCCACAGGCATTGAAATCGGTAAAGACGTGAAGTTAAACGGACGTGGCGGCGTACGTGAAATTCCAAATGACGATGCGCTCTTACTTGTTACCCGTCCTACATTTGGTGGAAATCTCTTTGGTACCATCGTTTGTCCTAATACTCGTCCTCAAATGGCAACTATTCGTCCAAAAGTGTTTGATATGGCCAAACCCGATGAAACAAGAACTGGTGAAGTGGTTGAATTCACTCCTGAATGGACAAATGAAGAAGCGGAAGTCATTGTAGAAGGTACAGAACCAAAAGAACAAGCTGCTTTCGATGTGACAAAATACGATGTCCTCGTTGGGGCTGGTCGTGGAGCAGAAGGATCTTTAGATTTAGTTCGCGAATTGGCTGATCTCCTTGGTGGTGAAGTGGCATCTACTCGTGCCGCGGTTGAAGATAGATAACATGAAAAAGAACGCCAAGTTGGTCAAACTGGTAAAACCGTTCGTCCTACGCTTTACATCGCTTGCGGTATCTCTGGAGCGGTGCAACATGTAGCGGGTATGGAAAAATCCGATTACATTATCGCCATCAACCGCGATCCAGAAGCTGAAATCTTCAAAATCGCTAACCAAGGCTATGTAGGCACTGTGGAAGAAGTTCTTCCTGTTTTGATCGAAGAAATTAAAAAAGTAAAAGCTGCGAAATAAGAATTTATAAAAATAGACGGCGGACTCTATCTTCTCCTCTTAAAAATAGGAGGAATAGAGCCTGTATCGAACCGTTTTGAGTTGTCTAGAAGAGCAGCTGCCTTTTGTGGACGAATCCGTTTTATGTGAAAGGAAAAGCCCGCACTCGTCCCAAAAGGTTTAGACGCGATTATGATGCGGGTAATCATATAAGATGAGTAAAAAAGTAGGAGTCGTTGGCGCCGGAACCATGGGTCAAGGTATTGCGAATGCTTTTGCAAGCGCTGGCCATGATGTAACGGTTGTCGATGTAAAAAAAGAATGGGCTGAAAATGGCATCAATAAGATTTGTGCTGGAAAAGATAAACTCGTTGCCAAAGGCAAAATCTCTGCGGAAGATGCAGAAGCAGCCAAATCGCACTTGAATGCTGGCGTGTACGAAGATCTCGCCGATTGCGATTTAATCGTAGAAGCTGCTTTGGAACAAATGCCTCTTAAAAAAGAGGTCTTCAGCAAGTTGGATGAGATCGTAAAAGACGATGCCATCTTTGCTACCAATACCTCTTCTCTTTCCATCACGGAAATTGCCAATGGAATTAAGCATCCTGTAATCGGTATGCACTTTTTCAACCCAGCTGATCGCATGAAACTTGTGGAAGTTATCTCGGGAGCAAATACACCAGATGAAGTAAAAGATGAAGTCATTGCGATTTCTCAGGAAATTGGTAAAACACCTGTAGAAGTACAAGAAGGGCCAGGCTTTGTTGTAAACCGTATTTTGATTCCGATGATCAATGAAGCAACGGGTATCTTACAAGAAGGTCTTGCTTCCGTTGAAGACATCGATACGGCCATGCGTCTTGGTGCTAACCATCCAATGGGTCCACTCGCTTTGGGTGATTTGGTTGGTTTGGATGTCGTATTGGCGATTATGAACGTTTTATACGATGAAACCGGTGATCCAAAATATCGTCCCACTACACTGTTGAAAAAGATGGTTCGTGCTGGAAAACTTGGCCGCAAGACTGGCGAAGGCTTCTATAACTACAAATAGTTTTTAACCATACTCTTTCAAGGGGGATTCGCCA
The DNA here is from genome assembly GCA_014803815.1 of Allobaculum sp. Next base: position 6,049 of record JAAVAY010000118.1, read on the forward strand.
GCCGTTTCCCCCTTCTTTTTTTGAGTTTCTCAAGTTGCTTTATAAGAGGCTTCGATGCCAAGCCTCAAGAAAGGAAATTTCTCATGGATACCGAAAAGAAAGTTCTCGTTGAAAAAGAAGGCCCTGTAGCCGTTTTAACTATTAACAACCCAAAAGCGCTCAATGCATTGTCCACAGCTGTATTACAAGATTTAGAAGAAGCCGTAAACGATGTAAAAAATGATGATGATATCTATGCCGTTATCATTACGGGCGCTGGTCCTAAATCTTTTGTGGCGGGAGCAGATATTGCTGAAATGAAAGACAAAACGGTAGAAGAAGCTGCTGAATATGGTGCCTTTGGAAATAAAGTGTTCCGTGCCATTGAAACGATGGAAAAACCTGTAATTGCGGCGATCAATGGCTTCGCCCTTGGTGGTGGCAATGAATTGGCGATGGCTTGTGATATTCGCTTAGCTGCTGAAAATGCTGTATTTGGTCAACCTGAAGTGGGTCTTGGTATTACTCCAGGATTTGGTGGAACACAGCGTTTAGCCCGCATCGTTCCTGTGGGTATTGCTAAAGAAATCATCTATACTGGCCGCAACATCAAAGCCCCTAAAGCTTTAGAAATTGGTTTAGTGAATGCCGTCTACCCTCAAGAAGAACTCATGGAGGCCGCTAAGAAAATGGCCAACGGCATTGCGAAAAATGCGCCTAAAGCTGTTGCAGCTTCTAAAGCAGCCATCAACAAAGGATTGGATGGCACGATGGATGAAGGTATTGCCATAGAAGTAGAAGAATTCTCCAACTGCTTTGCGACAGAAGACCAAAAATATGGTATGGATTGCTTCTTAAACAAAGTGAAAGATAAAAAATTCTCCAACAAATAATTTCTCATCATTTAGGAGGCAAAATATGTCCAAAGTCATTACTCCTCAACAGGCTGCCGAACTCATTAAAGATGGCGATCGCATAGCTATGCTTGGTTTTATTGGAATGGCTCATCCTCAAGAAATCACCTACGCTATTGAAGATCGTTTCCTAAAAACGGGCCATCCCTGTGATTTGGATTTGTATTTCCCCACGAATGTAGGCGATGGCACAGACAAACTCGGAATGAATCATTTAGGTCATGAAGGGTTATTACGCTCCATTGTCGGTGGACACTGGAATCTTGTTCCCGCGCTTCAAAAACTCGTAGTAGAAAATAAAGTCCAAGCTTGGAATTTACCCATTGGAACTCTTTCCCAATTGCTCCGCGAAATGGCTGGGAATCGTCCTGGGGTGATTACAAAAATTGGTTTAAATACGTTTATTGATCCTCGTTTAGAAGGAGGAAAGATGAACGATATCACTAAGGATGACTTGGTGGAATTGATGGAAATTGATGGGGAAGAGTATTTACGCTATAAATCCTTCAAAAACCTCGATGTGGGCATCATTCGTGGGACGAGTGCGGATGAAAATGGCAATTTAACCATGGAAAAAGAAGCCGCATTCTTAGAAGCTCTTGCTATGGCTGAAGCTGTCAAAAATAAGGGTGGTATTGTCATTGCTCAAGTGGAAAACATTGTTCAAAATGGCTCGCTCAATCCTAAAGATGTCAAAGTTCCTGGCATCATGGTCGACTATTTGGTGCAGGGTACCCCCGACAATTCTTGGCAAACGTATATGAATCCCTATTTGCCAGAACTATCCGGCCAAATCAAAAAGCCTTTGGCAGCGATGGAAAAAATGCCCCTCAATGCGCGGAAAGTCATCAGTCGTCGAGCAGCCATGGAGCTGTCTAAAAACGCCATTGTTAATTTAGGAATCGGGATTCCCGAGGGCATTGCCAAAGTGGCCAACGAAGAAAAACTGCCTGGTATGAAAATGACAGTGGAAGCAGGAAATATCGGTGGGGTTCCTTCTTCTGGTGTTGGCTTTGGTTCTGCGACTAACCCCGATTGCACCATTGATTCTCCCGCGATGTTTGACTTCTACGATGGCGGAGGCTTGGATCAGGCCTTTCTTGGCTTAGCGGAATGCGATGCAAATGGAAACATCAATGTCTCCCGCTTTGGCCCCAAGATCGCTGGTTGTGGAGGCTTTATCAACATCACACAATCTACCCCGGTTGTTGTCTTTTGCGGAACCTTTACCGCAAAAGGCTTGAAACAAAATATTGGCGATGGAAAATTGGAAATCGTCAGTGAAGGGCAGATCAAAAAGTTTAAAAAGGACGTAGAACAAATCACATTCTCTTCTGAATTTGCGAAAAAGGCGGGGCAGAAGGTAGTCTATGTAACCGAACGCGCTGTATTTGAATTGCGGGATGGCGTTTTCA
>JAAVAY010000119.1 GCA_014803815.1 Allobaculum sp.
CATCACAAGAGTTAATAAATGACTTAGATAAAGGCTGTTAGGCGTTTTAGGAAGCGCGTTCCCTTAACGCTTAGATATAGTACCATGCGGAATGGATTGGCGCAAGCACTTTTTGTGAATATTTTTAAATATTTCACAACTATATTTTAACTTCAAAATGAAAGCGGTTGACCCTCTTTTTTGAACAATAGCTTTTCATTTATATGATATGCGAAACGATTTGTCAAGAAATTTTGACAAATTTTAAGATTCCATTTTAGTTTTCGGATTATAAAAAAATCATTGTTTTAAAAAATATTTATAAAAAGTCTATAGGCCATAATGCAAAACATGTCAATGTCTATGACTGAAATTAATAAATTTTTTTGAAAATTTGCTTGATATAAAGAGAAAATTTCTCTAAGATTTTCCAATCGCACGATTGTAACCAAGCCTTTATGGGCTAAGATTAATTCTTAAAGGTTGATCTATAGCTTGTGCGACTAGAATGCAGAGGAATTGAATATGAAAAAAGAAATAGTTTGGTCTTTAGGATCAATCAAAGGTTCAAAACTTAATTCCTTGAAAAACTCGTACTTTAGTTATTTTGTTTTGTACCTCTTTTATTATTTGTCTTACTCTCTATTTTCGTCCCTTATTTCTGTGTACTTAATGGGACAAGGATTTTCGGCCGCTCAAGCCTCTTTTGTAGTATCGATGTCTTTTTTGATGAGCATGGTCTTTCAACCTTTAGTGAGTAATTTGGCAGAAAAGATTGGCTTGAAAAAGAGCACGCTTTTTTGTATGGCTATTACGATTATCGGTGGAATTTTATTTTTAGCTTCTAAAAATTTCATCGCGATTACATTTACGTATAGTTTAGTCATGACTTTCATCAATGGAGTCAATCCGATAATGGAAAAGATCTGTACGTCTTCCCCTTTCTCGTATGGGAAAATTCGGATGTGGGGAACGATTGGTTATGCAATTGGAACGCAGTGTGCCGCTTGGCTTCATGACCTCATTGCCCCTTGGGCTATTTTTGTCGCTTTTCTTTTGTGTGTAGTTTGTTGTATTGCTGGCGGAATAATGATTCAGCCTCAAGAGAAAAAAATTGTGGCTTGTGAGTCCAAAGAAGTCCCAAAAGAGACTGGATTTAAGAATCTAATGAGAAATCATAAGTTCATGATCTATCTCTTAATTGCTGGTATTTTTTATGGAGTTACTTCGGCAATCAATACCTTCATGCCTTCCCTCTTAACGGATCAAGGTTTGGATACAGGCTTAGTTGGTACACTTCTTTCGATTGCGGTGATCATGGAGTTGCCCTTGATTATCTTTTCAAGTAAGTTCATGGACCAAATGACCTCTAAATCCTTGACCTATATTTCCTTTGGAATGGCCTTAGCTATGGTTATTTGTTGCTTCATCCCTTCTCTTTGTTCCTTTCAAGTGCCTGTCGTGATGTTGACAAAACATCCAAGTGGGATGATCTTCATCATGTTGAATCTAAAAATTGTGACGTCTTTGTTATCAGCTCCTCAAGTTTTAAGTGGTTTAGCCTTAGTGGCAGCGGTTAAAAACTTAGTGAGTATGGTGTTTAATTCGGTAATGGGAGTAGCCATTGATTTGGCTGGCTATGAACTAGCCTTTGCTGGTCTTGGCCTTTGCCTTTTAGTGGGAGCCCTAGTAGTCTTTTTTTTCAAGATGCCTAAAGGCCAAAATCTAAAGTTATTTTCTTAATCGCCAGTCGATTTTCTCGAGATAGGAAATCGACTTTTTTTCGTCTTTCTTTCTATTTTCCAACAAAAAAGAGCCATTTTCAGCAAGAAAATAGCTCTTTTTTAAGACTTAAAACGAGGAGAATTATTGCACTACAGTTACAGAAGTAATGTGAGGATTAGGACCTTGATACCAATAGAGGTATCCTTCCAAATCAACAGTTTGCCCCACTTCTAGATTTTTAACTGTTTGATACACTTCACTATTGGGATCAGATAAGGAAGATTCCACTGTAAACGTATAGGGAACATCATCTTTCGTTACAGTAAAGTATAAATCATCGCCTTCTTGACCTGATCCATCCCAGTTATAAAGGTAAACTTCTGTCGTGCCATCGCCTAGAGCAACGGTCATATCTTTGAAAAGAACCTTTTGGTTTTGATAATTGATGAGTTCAGCATCATTACCAAGATATTGGGTTACATCGACTGCAGGTTTTATATAAGTTTCGCCGCCAATAATTTCAAGATCAGCGCCTTCTGCTACTTCGATTTCCCCTTCCCACTCTGTTTTATATCCAGACACCTTGATTTTGGTTCCAGGAGTAAGTTGGTTGTAAACATCTTCATTTGCAATCGCATTGTAAATGAAGTATCCACCATCTGGATCCGCAGCATAAATCGTAGCTTTGTTGTCAGCCCAAGATTGAACATCTTGAACATAGGCTTCAAGAACAACAGCGGAATCGACATCAGCATCCAAGTATTCTTGGTAAGTCATTACACCTTCCGAAGTGGATGTACTTGTAGAAGTAGTAGACTCACTAGAAGTCGTGGAAGCAGTGGAAGCAGTAGAGCTTGATTCGCTTGAACTTGAGCAACCACCAAGAGCTAATCCTGCGCAAACAAGCATGGCTGGTAGCCAATTTTTCTTCATGTTTATCCTCCAGAAAAGACAAAGAGTATTGTTCTTTGTCCTAAAATCGTTTCAATAATTATACGTCATTTTTCCTCTTCCTTTTGGGATTATTCTCTTTACTCGTGTCAAAGAAACCAAAAAGAATTTTGGAAAAAATATTGTTTCCTCTCCTACTCGTATTGAAATCCTTTTTACCTTCCTTTTATAAAACTTTTTTCACCAAAAAAGCAGCCAAATCGGCTGCTCGTGGTAATAGAAGAAAGCTAAGCTTTTTTGGCACGATAGTCATGCCAGGCAAAGAAAGCAATTCCAATCCAAGTAATGGCAAGAATACTCAAAAGCCAAATGGATGATTGAGGCATTGGTCCAAGATCTTTAGCGGAATGACTGCTTCCAGAAATCTGATCGAGGTGATAAAGCGAAGTTACCTTGGAATAGAGATCTTCCAAGTATGCATCATCTACCGTTTCTTTACGTCGTACAGATTTTACAACGCTTTCCACTAACTCACTGGCCGCGCTGCGTAAAGAAGCAGAACCATTGAAGACAGGAGTAACAAAGGTGTCATTGCGATGTTCCATCAAGGTTTTGATCGCATCAATTTTAACTTGATAATGTTCATCGTTATCTGTACCAGCCAAATTCAAATATTCTTGATATTCCTCGCTCTCCAAAACTTTGTTATTGACAGGCAAATATCCTTCTGTTTTAGAGTAGCCAATTTGAGGATCTGCACTCATCAAATATTGCATGAAAAGCCAAGAAGCCAAAATTTCTTGTGGATCATCCTTGCTAAAGATCGTCATAGAAGGACCCTGAGAGATCATTTCTACATTATCTGGATCTTCTTGAGGCACGACACGAACTACGGTTTCAAATTGCTCTACATCCTTATTGCCTAAATCAGAAAGAGGAGCCTCTACGCCCATCCAAGTGGAACCAGCGGTAGAATCAACCGCAAAGAGCGTTTGAGAAGAATTCAAAAAGTTTGCTGGATAGCCAGAAATCTTAAAGGTAGAAAAGGCCCCTGATTTCGTATATTCGGCAATTTCTTTTAAATCCTCTGAAGTGACATCATTAAAGATTTCAATGGTTCCATCCTCTGTTGAATAGCCTGCATCTTGTTGTTCAAGAAGCTGAATCAGCATATTATCTGTGGATTTATATATAAAAGGAATTAAAACCTTTTGACCATTAGCCACATAGGTTCCATCTGGATTTTTAGCAGTAGCTGCTTGAGCTACTTCCCATACCCAATCCCATGTAGGAATGTCAGGAATTTCATAGCCAAGCTTCTCCACCATATCTTTGTTGATATACATCACTTCGGTGGAACGCATAAAAGGCATTGCGTATTGTTGGCCTTCAATGACACCCTCGGCTAAAAAGTCAGGAACAATGTCCTCTACAGAAGGCCCTTCAAAGAGAAGCTCACTTCCTCCAAGTCCATAGTTTTCATCAACCATTAAATCGTCTAGGGCTACGACTGTGTTTTCTCCTTCTAGAAAAGCAGCGATGTGGTCGGGGTAGGTGATCGCAATATTTGGGGTCGTACCTGTAGCGATATTGGTGATGATGTCGTTATAGATTTTGTTGTAATCAGTATACAACTTTAAATTAACTTTGATATTGGGATAGAGCTTTTCAAAGTCGGCAATCGCTTTTTTATAAACTTCTGTTTGACGCTTATTTGTATCGTTTTTCGCCCAGAAGGAAATTTCAATGGTTTTAGAAGTATCGAGTTCTTCTGGAACTTCAAAAGCAGTCGTTTTCTGTGCTCCATGACATCCGGCCAGAAGAACACAAAAACAAGCAATCAAACAAAGCCAAGACGTATAAAGACGGCGCGTCATCCTTTGGTTCCTCCTCGTACTACACCAGACATAATTTGTTTACGATAAAGCAAGAAGAGAACGATCAAAGGAATACTAATGATTACAACCGCCGCCATCATCGCAGGAATATTGGCTCGCCCAAAACCACTTTCACGAATCTCTTGAATTCCATTGGAAACCAAGTAATAGTTGGGATTATCTGTGATGAGAGAAGGCCAAATGTATAAATTCCAACATTCAATAACTTTCAAAATCGTAATCGTAACAATCGTGGGCATACAAATGGGAACCATAACTTTCCACAAGTAGCGCCAGTCAGACGTTCCATCGACTTTGGCTGCATAGTAAAGGGAATCGGGGACTTGAGCAAAGTTTTCACGTAATAAATAAATATAGAAAATTGAGGTCACCGAAGGCAAAATTAAGCCTGTAAACGTATTTCGCAAATTAAGTTCGGTAATGGTTTGAAAGTTGGTGATGACTACTAGCTCACTTGGAATCATCATTAAAGCTAAGAACACAGTAAAGAGAGCATTTTTGCCGCTAAACTGCAATCTGGAAAACGCAAAAGCTGCAAGAATTGTTACTACAACCATCAAGGCCGTCGTAATCACTGTAAAAATAACTGTATTGATTAGATAGCGCCCAAGATTCACTTCTGTGAAAGCTTGGACATAGTTTTCAAATGTTGGAGATAAGGTAAATAATTGCGGAACGTATTCAGCGTTATACGCTCCATAATCTTTTACGGAGGTCAACAACATCCAATAAAACGGGAAAAGTACCACAATGGCCCACAAACTGAAACATCAAATTAATAAAAGGAAAAAATTTCCTTTTAGCTTCAAGGCATGAAACTCGAAGCCTTTGAATAAGTTCCACGAAGCCGCATACTTCGTGTCGTTTAAAAACGCCTTGCACTTTCATGCAAGCACAGACTATATCTTCACCTGCACCACGACGTGATCAGGGCTACCCGCTTCGAGATCGCTTGACCTCTACTTCCTAAGGAATAGTCGTTGAACCTTCTTCTATTCGAAGCTTGGCTGCTGATTGCCCATTTTTCAGTACGTAGGATTTAACCATATACCATCAAACTGTGTTTTTTCTGCTTTCGCTACGATCGCGCTTGCCTTTCTTTCAAAGCGACGCTGTCGTCCAATTTGCTTTAGGGGTTTTCAGCAATTCAGGTAGATTTCCAATGTGATCGAGTCACTTGGCATTTGCAAATTTCTCTACAAACGGACTAAATTTTAATCAAAAAGAGCCATGTGAACGGTTTATGTTCTTTTAAAAAGGATTTCATGCATGGTGCGAGGCAAAGAAAGAATCCTTTCTTCTCACTCGCCCTCCTTTCTTTGTAACAAGGAAAGATTCAATTTGAAAAATGAAGTCTCGCTTTCGTTTCCACAAACAAAAGCGAGATTTTTTAATGGAAAAGAAAATAGGTTTAGAGCCTACTTCTATTCAAACATTTTTAGTTGTAGTGAACATATTTACGAGAAACCATTAAGTTGATGACAGTAATGGTCAGAACAATTAAGAACAAAATGATCGCCGCTGCCGAAGCATAAGAGGGATAACCGCCTCCATCGCGATAAAGCATGTCGAAGACATATCCAACCATCGTATTCATTCCAGCGGAATTTAAATTGGTGCCAAATAAAGCCACAGCGTCGCTATACGCTTTAAAGGCTCCAATAAAACCTGTAATCACCAAATAAAAAATAGAAGGTGAGATTAAGGGAAGAGTAATCTTCCAAAACATACGGGAAGGAGAAGTTCCATCCACACGCGCCGCATCATAATACATGGGATTAACGCTTGCTAAAGCACTCGTCAAAATCAAAATTTTAAAAGGCATAACAATCCAAATCGTATAAAAACAAAGGACGAACATTTTAGCCCAATAAGGCCCTTCGATAAAATCTACGGGAGTCCCGCCAACCATACTGATTAACATGTTGACAAAACCTTCGGAATACGGAGTTTCTTTAAACAAGACCATAAATACCATACCTACGGCTAAGGTATTGGTTACATACGGTAAAAAGTAAACGGTTTGAAACAAAGAACGCAGTTTCTCAATACGTGTTAAAGCAAAAGCGATGAGTAAAGAAATCGCTGTAGAAAGAGGAACAGTAATGATTACCAATAAGAAAGTATTCAACAAAGCTCTTGTAAAATATGGATCATGCAAAACATAAGCGTAATTGTAAAAACCAATTCCAAAATAGCTTTGCGAGGTGGAACTATATCCTTCTTCAAAAGAGTAGACAAACACGTCAATTAAGGGATAGACCAAAAAGGCGGCTAAGAATAACAAAGCCGGAAGCAGATACAAGAAGGCCTTTAGGTTTTGTTTCTCCATACCTTAAGCCTCCAGAGGACGTAAATCCTGATGGTCTAAACGCTCTCCGGTTTGAGGATCAAACAGGAACACTTTATGGGGTTTTAAATCGAAGTGAACATGTTGCCCTGGTACATGAGACCAATCGTCGGCAGAGATAATCGAACGAATAGAGGCGGATTGACTGGCAGGATTTGTAGAAAGAATACTGACATCTCTTCCTAAAATCTCAGGTCGAATCATTTCATTTTTTAAATGGCCGTCGGGATTCAAGATAAATCCTTCGGGTCGAATACCAATCGTGACTTTTTGATCTTTTACGCTTGGAGCGAGCAATACTGCATCCCCATTGATATACAGCTTCCCATCTTTAACTTCTCCTTCAAAAATATTGATGGGAGGAATGCCTAAAAATTGGGCTACAAATTGATTGGCCGGATTGTCATATACTTTTTGAGGAGAATCAATTTGTTGAACGACACCATCTTTCATTACGACAATTAAATCGGAGATACTCATCGCTTCATCTTGGTCATGTGTGACAAAGATCGTGGTAATTCCAGTTTCTTGTTGAATGCGACGAATTTCTTCTCTCGTCTGAAGGCGAAGACGAGCATCCAAGTTTGAAAGTGGCTCATCTAATAGAAGAACACGCGGCAATTTTACTAAGGCTCGGGCAATTGCGACCCGCTGTTGTTGTCCTCCCGAAAGCTCAGCAGGTTTTCGATCTAACAAGCTATCGATATTCACTAGCTTAGCGGCTTCTACTACCCGTTTTTCCATTTCTTCTTTGGACAATTTATCGTTGCCTTTAAAATTTTCGAGCGGAAAGCGAATGTTATCGCGTACAGTTAAATGGGGATACAAAGCATAGTTTTGAAATACCATGCCCACTTCC
>JAAVAY010000120.1 GCA_014803815.1 Allobaculum sp.
ATGAATTGGTTCGAGATCACATTTCGCACTCTGCGGATATACAAGCCGATAAAATTACGTGCAATGCTTCAGAAGTTCTAAAAGCGGGCCATGGAATTTGTTTTGCGAAATCTCACTTACTCGCCGCTTTGTTGCGTTTGAAAGGAATTCCTACAGGCTTTTGCTATCAAAAGCTCATTTTGGATGATGAAACCGCTCCTATTCTCATTTATCACGGACTGAATGCCGTCTATCTTAAGGATTATGAAAAGTGGATTCGGTTGGATGCACGGGGGAATAAAGGAGGCATCAATGCCCAATTTTCAATAGACCATGAACAGCTTGCTTTTCCTATCCGTTTTGAAAAGGGAGAAATAGATGGCTTGATCATTTATCCTAATCCTGATCTAGAAATTTTGAAAAAATTGAAAACGAATGAGACAAGGACAGAGCTTTGGAAAAATCTCCCTATAAAACTTGAATATCAAAAATAGAGATAAGTTCCAAGAAAATTCTTTTCTAGTCTAAAATATAAAACCGCACTCTCCTTGATGAAGAGCGCGGTTTTTAAGTGAATAACCGATCTCTACTTTTTGGCTTTCTTCCAGTCCTTTAAAACCATCTTACTTGTTGAAGAGAAAACGAAACTCATTTTTTCCTTTGCTAAAAGCATTGTTTGGTTGTTTTTCGATTTAAATTTTGTTATGATCATCCGGCACGCATAACAGCATACAAAGCCACGGCATCGGCGCGAAGGCTTTTAGAGATGTGAGTAACAGTAAGCTGTCTGAAGAAAACATCGTCCCTCGCACCCGCAGTGGAGATTTGTATCCCGTTATTGTTTTGTAGAAGACAATAGGAGGAAAAGTCATGTCTAGAAATACAGGTTCTACCTGGAAAGTTTCCCGCCGTTTAAACTTCTCAATTTCTGAAACTGGTAAAGAACTTTCCCGTCGTCCCTATGCTCCAGGTCAGCATGGAAAAACCCGTCGTGTAAAACTCACTAACTACGGTTTACAAAAACAAGAAAAACAAAGAATTCGTAACGTATACCAACTTTCTGAAAAACAATTTGCGAATACTTACCAAAAAGCAAGCAGAAAAGCTGGTTCCACCGGTGAAAACTTCTTAGTGCTTCTTGAAAGCCGTCTTGATAACCTCGTTTACAGAATGGGCTTTGCTCCCACTCGTCGTGCTGCTCGTCAGCTTGTAAACCATGGTCATATCTTGGTCGATGGTAAGAAAGTGGATATCCCTTCTTACAGTGTTCGCCCAGGTTCTGTTATTGAAGTTGCTGAAAAAGATAAAAATAAACCTTTCATCGTAGATGCTTTGGCAGCAGCTCCTGCTTTTGTTGATTTCGTAGAAGTTGACAAAGATCAGAAAAAAGGCAAATACGTTCGTTTCCCAGAACGTTCCGAACTCTTTACCCAACAACCAATTAACGAATTGCTCGTTGTTGAGTACTACAACCGCTAGTCTTTGTGACTTAACCATCTGGTTTCAAAACCAGATGGTTTTTTTTCATTTATCGGGTCTCTTTAAGCTCGCCTAAAATATAGGATTATGGATCCCTTTAACACAATGAGTCTAATAGACTACCAAAAAAGATAGCTTTCTAGAGAAACATTTTTCAATGAATGTATTCGATTTTCTCGGCAATAAGGACGTAATGATTGGAATTTTGATTTTCTTTTGTTGTTTTGGAATGAATTCGTCCCTTGGCTGTAATCCAGGAATTGATCTTAGCACAACTGCTTAACGTTTCGGCAGCTCCACGCCATACTTCTAAATTGATCAAATCACTTTCAAATTGGCCTTTGGAATTGGCAAAGGGTCTTTCTACTTCCAAAAGAACGTTACAACTTTTCCAACCTTGGGGATTGGTTTTCAGTTGGGGAAGTGAGGCAATCTTGCCCACTAAACAAAATTGATTCATATATTTTTTTGTTTTTATAAGCGATCTCTATCGCTACTCCATTTCTAAATAAGCAAAATTAAGTAAAAAAGAAATAATAAAAAGAAAGACGAAGAATGAAGTGAAAAAGAGAATAAAGAGAAATAGAAGGAAAGAGAAGAGACGAGGGAAAGGAGCTTCACCAATGGCTCCAGTATAAAAGCCGATTGAAAAAAGGAGTAATCATATTTTTCCTTCTCTAAAGTAAGAAAAGAATAAAAAAAGCGTTTAAACACAAGCGATCTTGTATTTAAACGCACAATTACACCATATTTTTAAAGTAAAAAAGTGTAAGAAAAACTTTTAAATGTATCAAAGCCCATTCCTTACATGTGTCAAAAAAAGGAAATGACTTTTCAAGAGCTTATACAATCTTGCTCCACTTCAAAACCTTCCTCATTATAAGGATGAAGTGGCGTAATGATGGTTTCACAGAGATTGGAGAAGTCTAAAGAAGAAATGTAATCGTTGACTTCCTCTAAGGTAATGGAATTTAAAAGCGAAAGATCTTCAAAGAAATCAAAATCACCAAAAGCGCCTTCTAGACTCACAAAGGCTAAAGAATCAAAGGTATCAAAAGTGCGAATCGATCCCGCTTTTTCTTGAATCAAAAGGCTTTCAAATTTCTCTTGGGTGAGTAGTGGCTTTTTCTTTAAGATTTCTTTCATGGTTTCAAGGTATTCTTGAGGACGATCGGTTAAGGCGTAAATCATGATATAGCCATGATCGGTATCCAAGTCCCCTTCCGCTATATTTCCACTCGCCATTAAACGCGTATCAAGCCACGTTTGCCAGTCTTGAGAAAGTGGGCCAAAAAAGGCATTGATCCAAAGATTCAACATATAATCCTTTTTCACAATTTCTTTTCCCGAGCAATTTTCGCCCATTGGGGCCAATTTTACTCCTAGACCAGCATACCCGAGTTGCACGTCCATCTTAGTCTCAAAATGCTTGCGAGCTACTTCTTGCGGTTCAAAGGCTAAGTAACGTTTGGCTTTATGTTCTTTACCACTCGGATAATTTTTTTCCATTTCTTCAATAAACGAAAACAAAGGTTCCAATTCATGGCCCGTAATGCCGATCAAAACGAGTTGAGAAGGATCATACCAAGTTTGATAAAAGGCTTCTAAATCTTGAACACTCATTTCTTGGATGTCTTCTACCGTACCGAGCACATCTTCCTTTAAAGGCAAAGTTTGATACAAAGAGCGAAAGGTTTCCAATTGCAGTCTTGAATCGGGATCTTGTTCGTATTGATAGTATTCGCTTAAAATAATTCCCTTTTCTTTTTCTACGGTTTCTGGGGTGATTTCGAGAGTTTGAACGAATTCAATTAAAAGACGCAAGGGTTCAAAGGGATCAGCTTGCGTGGAGACAAAATAAGAGGTCATCGAATATGTCGTCATCGCATTGCATCGCGCTTGAGCTCGAGCTAAAGGATACGTGACATCTTCTCCATTTAAACGAAACATTTGATGTTCTAAAAAATGGGCACAGCCAGAGCGATGATCAATGGTTTGGCCATTGACCAAGTCAATTTGGTTTAAAGATCCAGCGGGTACCCCCATCATAAAAAACGATTTGGAAAATCCCTTTTTTTGAATGAGAATAACCTTTAAGCCATTCTCTAAGGTACGAATTTCACGCTTAATTGGAAGTTTCATCGATAATATTTCCCTACTTTCTAGGCTTTAAGGCTCGCATCAAAAGAGTCAATCCTCATCAATATAGATATCTACATCCGTTTTTTGAAGCAGTTGGGCACCCGCCACGAGTTGAAGGCGTTTTGCCACTTTGGCTACATCGTCTAAAGTGACAGCTTCAAGTTTGGTGATGAGTTCTTGAGCGGATTCTTTTTGATTCAAGATCGTTTGAATAAATTGGTGATTGAGAGGACCGAGTAGGCTGTCTTCTTGTAAACGCACATTGTTGCATAACTCTTTTTTTACAGTTTCTAAAAGGATTGGATCAACGCGCTGATTTTGAATATCGCTTAAAATCTGGCCAATTAATTCTTGAATTTTGGGAAAGTTTTGGCGATTGGCGGCCGTGGTAATGAGAAGAGCTCCATCAAAACGAATGATAGAAGATGAAATCGCATAACAATAGCTGTATTGTTCCCGAATGATTTCAAAGAGTAAGGATACAGAAGAACTTCCCAGTAATCCAGATAAGACCACTAAAGCAGGATAAAAGGAGCTATTGGGAGCAATACCCGTCGCATATACTTGAACAAGGGAGCTTTGAGAAATATCTTTTTCTAAAATCACTTCTTTGAACGGGTGAGAAGGCAAAAGACTCCATTTGGCTTTTAAGGCTTCTCTGTCGTCTTTTAAAAGCGTGCGCATCCAATCACTTAAAACGCCACTAAAAAGAGTAATATGAGGAGCATTTTGAAGCGTATGAAATAAGTCTTGAATGGTTTGAAGAGTAATGGAATCTAGATCCTCTAAATAGCCCGAAAGATTCAAGCCAAAATGGGTTCCTTCTCCCGCGCTTTGGCAAGCGAGTTGCAACGCTTTCCAATCGGGATCTTGTTCTTGGGATTCTAAACGCTTTTTTAATAAGTACTTCGCTTCTTCGAGATATTTTTCTTCCAATAGAGGTTCATTTTGAAAGGTATGAAGAAGAGTTTGAATTTCCTCTTGATATTGAGCTTGATCGATGAGATCTTCACGAATCCAATGCATCCGAAATTCCACCATGAGTTGTAAACCATAACCGAATAACCCATAGCCTCCTTGTACTCCATAGGCATGAGAGACGGCTTGGGCCATCGCTTCTCGAGTAGGGTAGGTGCAACTGCGTCCACAAAGCATGAGAACTAAAACATTCCAAGCTGTAATGGTAGTGCGATCTAAATCAAAAAAATAACGAATGCTTAATACATTTTCAGTAAACTTCTCATTTTGAATTTCGACCATACCAAGACCTCCTTATTGGCTCCTTTATAAAAGGAATTGTTCTCTATTTTGCCTAAGCCTCTAAAAAAAAGTCATCCTTTCGTCTTCAAATCCTTGAAAACTGTCTATAATTTTTGAATTTCTAGGCGATTTCAATTTAAGCCTTCATGAACTGAGGATAAAAAAATGCCTCCAAAAGAGGAGACATTTTTTTAGGTCTAAGAGACACGAATAAATCCAATTAAAGCTTGAGAGCAGTTAATGGAGGCAAGAGCGGTAGTATATCCGTTCCATCCACCATGAACAGCCATACCATTCCCCGCATAAACCGCAACGTGACCACTATAGATGACGATATCGCCAGGAATAGGATCGGATGTCCATGTTCCCACACAAGCATATTCTTCAGGCCATCCATGGAAATACACACCAGCAGCCGCTAAGGAATTGGTAACGAGCGAAGTACAATCTTGTGTTACGCCAAGCTGGCTTAAGGCTGCAGCATAGATAGTAGCCGCTTTTCCAGAATAAACAGGTTGTTCTACCACCGGTGTTTCGACGGGAGCATAGGTTTGTTCTGGAGCTACATAGTTTGGATCATCGGCTACAGGCGCAGGGGCTTGGTAACCATGATCAGGAGCTTCTCCAACAGGAGCTGGATTTTCTTCTCCAACCTCAGGTTGAGCTACATAAAATCCATCGCTTCCAGAAATGACTTCACTTCCAGGTGTAGCGATTGGAGCAGGCATAGTAGCTTCTTCTTCTACGATTTCATATTGTTCTTGTGGTTCAGGTTGTGGAGCCACTTCATATTGTTCTTCCACAATAGGAGCGTTTTCCGTCTCCACGGGAGTATTTTCCACCACAGGAACCTCTACTACTTCAGGTTGCTCTTCTGGTTGAATTGCCGGTTGTTCTATTGGAGCTTCTACCTCTACAGGAGGTTCCACTTGGGGTTCCGCCACGGGTTCTACAATTGCTCCGGGTTGTGGCTCTTCACTTACAAGAGCAGGATGCTCTTCTTCCACCACTACAGAAGGTTCTACTTCTGGTTCATTGACCACAGGTTCTGCAATGGGTTGCGTATCTTCTACGACAGGATCGATCACAGCAGGCGCTGGTTCGTTCACTGGCGTTTCAACTGGAGCAGGTTCCTCAACAGGGACAACCACTTCTTCTGTGGCTGTGCTTATCCAATCAATAGGAGCTACTTCAGGCTGGGGATCTACAGGGACGCTTGCGATATCTGCAGGCGCACCTTCTTGAGTTAATACTGCGCCGGATTCATTGATGATAAATCCATCACGTTGAGTATTGGTTAACAAGGTACCATCGGTGTTGAATGCATAGGTTACATCATCGATTTCCTTGTAATTGTCCATATTAATCGTGCCGTTATCGTTATAGTAGGCTGTAGCGCCTTCAAGAGGCTGAAAGCCTGTTTTGACGATGCCTTGGTCATCTGAATAAAATGTTCCAGTTTCAGATTGCACTTCACCGATGGCTGTACGACCATCGTTTTGAAAGTAGTAGTCATTGCCATCAATGGTTTCCCAAGTGTTGGTTACAGGAGTGCCTTCTTCGTTGACATAGTATTTTCCATTGTCATCGTTGACCCATTGATTAGCGACCTTGAAGCCTTTTTCGTTATGGTAGGTTCCATCTTCCATCCAGCCAGAAGCTAAAGCACCAGTGGTTAAGAAATTATAGGTAGTTCCTTGAATTTCTGCTTTACCCGTGACAGCTTTTCCCGAATTATCAAAGAAGAAGGTTTGGTTTTCTACGTTTTGCCAACCAAGCTGCATCACACCATGTGTATCAAAAAAGTATTTCTCATCGTCGATTACGGTTAGACCTTTGGCTCTTTTATGGTTGTCTAGGACATAGTAGCTACTTTCTCCTTCTGTATGCCAACCAGGTTGTACTTCATAGGCATGAACAGTTGAAAGAATTGGCCCAGCCGCGCATAAGCAAAGCGCGACTGCCAGCAGCTTGCTGTGTTTCTCAACAAAATTCATAATCGTCCTCCCGTCTCCTCTTTTCGAACATCATTAAATTATCATGACTTAGCCTGTGTGGCAAAATTCCCTAATGAAGATATTTCGAATTTCTTAAGATTTTCCAAACATTTTTTCGAAATTGCCCCTTTATATAAAGGCCTTCGCTCTAAATGTGTGAGTTTATGTGAATGAATCTTAAATTTTGGCAAACAAAAAGCGTCTTAATGCTTTACTTATGCCGTTTTAAGCATCTTTTTACAAAAAAAATGTTGGAGATTTTCCCCAAAGATCCAAGTCGTCTATCTTTACAAATTTAAAATTTTGTATAAATCCGGCGTTTTAAAGAGACTTTATTTTTTCGCCTTGACTGATGGATCGAGATGATTGAATAGTCCCTTTCAAAAAAAAGAAATGTGCCTCGATAAAAAGAAGAGTTTTTCCCTTCGTAAACACATTTCTATATTTTTTGTCGGTGGGCAGGGACTATTTTCCCATATTCATCGCACAATCTCGAAAATAAAACCCACTTATTGGGAACTTTTTAATCTTGGCTTGAATTTTTTTGAAAAATAACACAACAAATCTTAGAGTGAGTATTTTTGAGAAAATGGAAAGAAAGCCTAGTCTAAATCCACAATCATTCTTAACAAATCATAACGGAAAGGCAAAAACCTTTTTTTTTATGTTTCTGGCCAATCGTTTTTCTTGAAATATTGGCCAAGAAAATTCTTAAGAAAAAACGATCAAGGCACTTCCTTTTAGAGAATGGACCAAGAGAAATGGATACAATATTTTTGCCCAAGTGCCTTTTAGCCTTGAATGCTGTCGCCAGGATTCCAGTTTTCTAAAAAATCTTCTCCTTTGATTTCTTCAGTGGTACTTAATCCAGGATAATTTTGTTGGCGCAAGGCTTCATAGACTAAAATGGCTGCACAATTGGATAAGTTCAAACTACGTGCATCCGCTTTCATGGGTAAGCGCATGCACCGCTCCAAATGATCTTTCAAAATGGCTTTATCAATGCCTGTACTCTCTTTTCCTAAGACCAAGTAATAATCATGATTGGGATCAGAGAAATCAAATTGAGTAGGCGCTTTTTTACCATAACGAGTCATGAAATACAAATCCGCATTGGGATTGGTCTCTAAAAAAGCTTGCCAATTGGGGTGAATGTGAATATCAGCTTGTCGAATGTAATCCATTCCCGAGCGTCGTAAATATTTATCGTCAAAGCTAAACCCAAGAGGCTCGATGAGATGCAAGCGGGATCCTGAAGCCATACAAGTACGGATAATGTTTCCAGTATTCGCTGGAATTTCTGGTTCATACAAGACAACGTGAATCATGCCAATTCCTTCCAATCTTTCATCAACAGCATCAAAGCCTGGTGGCGATGGGACGCACTATTTTTGATTTCAGGATCCACATTGGCACTTGTAGTGTGAAAAGGGGGATAGTAAAAAATGGGGTCATACCCAAATCCATTTTCTCCTTCGATTTTGTCATGGATGAATCCCTCCATGGTGCCTTGATAGACGTGGGGAGTTCCATCTTCCTCTATCCAAGCAATGGCACACACAAAGCGAGCCGTTCGATCCTTGCCAGCTACCGCCTCAATAATCGCTTGATTTTTAATCGTATACGGCGTGTCTTCTCCCATAAAGCGAGCGGAATAAATACCAGGCGCTTTGTCTAAAGCATCTACTTCCAAACCTGAATCATCAGCCATCACAGATTCATGAACTAAATCATGAAGGGCTTGGGCTTTAATTAAGGCATTTTCTTGAAAAGTGGTTCCCGTTTCTTCGATATGAAGTCTTTCTTGAAGTTGCTGAGGTAAATCTTGAAAGGTTTTGACTTGAATGTCTTGGCCTAACATGGCCGAAAACTCTTCCTTTTTGTGCGCATTGCTTGTCGCAATCCAAACGGTTTTCATAAGATCCAGGATTGAGGGCCCATACTGTTTTGGACCATAATCCTGTTCCTCCTTTCTGCAATCGTATTTTAGAACTTGATTCTTGATCTGTAGAATCAATAAAGTTTTAACAGTATACCGGAAGAAGTCCCCCAAAAGTAGGGAATGAATTCCGTTGTATCCAAAAGGACAAAAGCCCTAAAATAAAGTCAGTTGAAAATATAAAAGATTGATAAATACATGAAATTAGACAGTTGGTATTTTTGGGTGCATTCTTGCGTGTAAAATATCGCAGACATTGATGAGATTCAAATCAAACTATGAATATATCGCATCAAAACATTACAGGAATAGAACCACGATAAAGACAATGTGCTTTGTTCAAAGCCCATCCGAATACACAAGCAAGTTCGTTTCCAAAAGTACAAGCAGTCGCGATCCACACACAAAAGCTGTGGTTTGAAGTCTTTTGCTTACTTACAACAGGGGAGCATGAATAAGAAATATAATAAATAAATATAATTATAGA
>JAAVAY010000121.1 GCA_014803815.1 Allobaculum sp.
TAATAAAATCGTTTCCATAGCGTTTATGAGTTCTCCTAATTCGGTATATTTTTCGACAGTTGCGGATTCTTCTCCCACACTAGAGATTTGGTCAGGAGTGATCTTTTCAACTCGGGGGAATTCTACTAAACGCTCAGAACCTTCTAATGAATTTAACTCATCTATTCCTGATAGCTCTTTATTTTTTGTAAAATTATTACTAAGCACAGAATCGGACTTGAAAGTGCACTCTTCTAAAGGGAATTTTGTTGACTTTTCTTCTAGACTTTCGTCTTTAGAAAAATCTTGAGTAGGAATTTTTTCTAGGAATTCCGATATCTCTTCTTCGCTTAAAGAAAGATCTTGGCTAGTCAACTCTTCTTTTTCTAAGGAATCTAGCCCATTAAGAGATTTTTCCCACTTCCTATTGGTTTGACGAACGATTAAGTTTTCCAATGAATTAAATTTTTGATGCTTAATCGACTCTTCTTGAGCTATCCCCTTTTTGGATGGGATGGAGGAGAAAAGGTCTGGCTTAGAGGAATCAAAAAGCTTGTCTTTTGCTTCTTCCTCAAGCACTTTAATAGAGCTTACCTCTTGTTCTTGTGTACTCTTTTCTAGAGCAGAGGCAGCTTGAATAATAACAATTTCTTTGAGTTCGTCTACTTTCTCATGAGTCTCTTTTGATTTTTCATCAAGTCCTTCTAAAATAGAATCTTTTCCTTCCACTTCTTTTTCTGTTAATTTTTCTACTTCTTGATCTTGAAGCGACAAGAATTCCTCCTGCCTCTCTAAGCTTTCTTGAATATCTTTTTCTATCCCTTCCTGAGTCAAAGAGTCTTGAAGCGAAAGAGTATTAAATTCCTCTAGTCTAGTCATCTCTTCTTTTAAACTAAATTCTTCTAATTCTTCCCTACCTAACAGAAAGGGATTTGGCGCTGTTGGCATTTTTTCAAGAATAAATTCTTCTTGAAAGCTAGACTTTTCTTGAGAAGCTAAAGCTGGAAAGGAAGAGGAACGGTTTATGATTTTGAGAAAAACCTCCGGTTTTCGAATCTTAATGGATTCTTTGTTGACGCGATGGACTTGAATATCGATCGCATTGTACTCCACTCGTACTTCATATCGGCGCTCAGGGACAGAATAGACATTCACATCCTGATGTGAGGTAAAGAACGTATTGTTGGCTAAGTAATTTTCATCTTTAAAGAGCATCTCTTCAAGCTCTTGAGCTGACCATTCTTGAAGCGCATTGGACTGATAGAGAAGTTGCTTAAGATGGGTCAATTGTTCAAAACTCTCAAGGTGTTCCGTTTCCTCATCTGGCATCAACACGAACAAATAGTCCCGGGCCCGACTGATGGATACATTTAAAATGTTTCTATTGTTGACGTGAGTTTGCTCTGTACGATAGTTCTTAAAAGGGATATTCAAAACCGCAAGGATTAAGTCACACTCATCCCCTTGAAAGCCATGAACCGTTCCTACTTGCACTTTTACTTGACGAGGCCACTTTTCCGTTGTGATTAACTTACCAATCAAATCCATTTGAGCATGATAAGGTCCGATGATCCCAATTTTGAATGGCTCTTCTAGATTGGACTGGCTAATCTCTTTGGCTAAATGAGAAATAAACTCAAAGGCAAATAAGGCCGAATAAATTTGATAAGAGCTGTTTCTGAGTTGCCTGGATTGAAACAAACCATCATAAGACCGCACTGGAAATTTGATGAGATTTAAAGGTTGGATATCCAAACCATTTTCTAAATGAAGAGGTTTTTGACTGTTAGAAGATCGATAATTCTCTAATTTTCCTTCATAAGCAAAGTGACTAAAGATTTTTCCGATTTCGGGAATGCTGCGATATTGCGTATTGAGAGGCACGATTTCATAGGAATAGGGAGTCGTTTTTGGATTGGTAAACGAGTCTAAATGGACCATAGTATAAATACTTTCGTTTTTCCAAGTGGCTTCCTTGACAATAGGTTCAATTTGGAAGGGGTCCCCTGCCACAATAAATTTTTTGGGGGAAAGCTTGTAAAGAAGATAGACGAGCTCAGCTAATGAAATCATTGAGGCTTCATCGACTACGACATAGTCCCACTTCACCTCGTTTAAAAAAACTTCTTCTAGTGAGGAAGTATAAAATCGATCATAGGAAAGACGAGCGATCGTTGTGACGGTGACATTTTTCGAAACCTCTTGGATATCAAATGATTTCCCCTTAAAAATCGCACTATTCTCAATTTTCTCATCATCAGTAGAACCAAAACGAACTAACCAATCTTCATAAGAATTTTGATTTAAATCCGATTCCATGATTTTGCGCGTCAAAACATCGGCCGCTTTATTAGTCGGAGCTAGCACTAAAACTTTACATTCCTGTTGTTGCATTAAAGGAGTAAGAATTTTTTGGGCTAAATACGTTGTCTTTCCCGTACCTGGAGGCCCAAAAACAAATTGGATATTTTCACAGAGATTTGTTTGTAGATCGAAAGCCTCAGAATACTTAAAATTGAGCATTTCCTGCAAAAGAGCTCTTGTAAGAAAGGTAACGGACTTACTTTCCATCTCTACGTATTTCACATCGTCTAAATCAATACCTTGAATATCTTGAATGTTTTGAAGTTTCACACGCAGACGATCTTCTTGAATTTCCGCACTTTCGATTGGAATGCTTTTGGTGGTTTCCTTTAGATGTAAGATAAGAGGAATCCTTGAAAAATCCTTAAGTCCTTTTGGAATCTTGGTTTTTGGTTGAGTGAGGATAAGTATCCGTTTCGTATTGGCTTCTCGCTCCACTCGATCAAAGCGTAACCAGAAAGATTCCGTCTTTTTTTTGCTCTTTTCTCTAGATTGGCGATTAGACCAAATTTCGGCCACTAGAAGTCGAGTAAACCAACCAAAAGAATATTTAGGAAATTTTTGGGCTTCCTGAACCGCTTTTTCTTGAGAGCCAAAATAATCGATAAAATCATCCACATTTCCTAAATCTCTTTGGATTCCTGTGACAGAAGTAGATGCTTTCGGCTCTACAGATTGAGAAGCGGAATCAAAGGCTTCTTGCTCAGAAAAAAGTGACTTTTCTTGATTAGAATTTTTGGCTTTTGTCCATGAAAAATCGGTTGGAATGGAGGAATATGGATTGGAAATTTGATCGTAAGGAAGTCTTACGAAATCGTCCTTTTTTCTCTTTTCGCGAATCGTCTTTTCTTCCTGAATCCAAGCTGTGGATTTATCTTCTTTCATCCAATCCATTTGGCTTTCTTCATATCCTAGACTGACAAACAGTCGGACAAGCGTATCTAAACTAAAAGATCCGTCTTTTACCATCGAAGGCCGAATGCCAAATTGGTAAAGAAGACAGGGAGTTCCCACTTTTTTCAATAAGTTTGGATGAATGGTTTCTCCATGACCTTGAGAGGAATATGGAAATAAAATTTGTTGATCATCCTCAAAAGCAGCTATCGCCTTTCCCTCTCGATTAAGAAAGATCGGCTTATTTTGCATCAATTTCCAACGCAAAGGCGATTGGGCTAACCATAAATAAAAGGAGGAAAGCCAGTCAAAGGATTGTCTTTCAATAAAGCTAGGTGTAATTCCAGAAATGGAAGTATCATCATGAATCGAATAATTGGAATTGGTTCTTCCCTTTAATAAGTCTTTCTCAGTAATGGTATCTTTTACCAATCCTTGAATAAAATTGGCCAATTCCGGATTTTTGGATTGAACACGATTCGCTCCTAAAGAAGGAAAAGCCCAAAAGGCTTGAGGATCATGAAGAAGAAAGGCTAACTTCTCATTGGAAAAGAGTTTAGGCAATTGATAGGTATCTGCCCAATAAGCATTTTTAGCTAATCCATATTCTTTCTGCGTGGAAGGAAGAATAGGAAACCTTTGAAAAGTAGAGCGTATGGTGTTGAAAAAAGATCGTAAAGCCACCTTATCTTTTCCAGTCACAAGACTGAGTTCTTGAAGATCGTAGGGAACCACCGAAAGAATGGAATCTTCCAAGAGCGATTGATTTTCTTTTTCTCCTAAAGGCTTGAAACACCGAATCGCATGAGCTGTCATCTCGGCTAAAAAGCTAATCAAGTTACTATTTATGGATTCATTCCAACGAATCTTCTTTCGATTTTCACTGAGAAGAAAGGGAGCCTGAATTAAAAATTTTAAGCCTGTCTTTTCTTGAGTGGGGAAAAAACAAAAGGCAGGCTGGTTAGGTAACGGCCTTAGACTTCCATTAGATCCAGCAAGAAAGGCCACACTGCATGGATACGATTTCCCCTTTTCCTGGTAGGTTTGCTGAAAAACCCAAAACACATCTTTATTTTTTACTTGCCCATTCACAATATGAGTGAGACAAATTTTTTTGACTCCTAAAGAGATCTTTTTAAAGGAATATTGCTCAAGAATCTCTTTTTGATAAAGATGGCTTCCACTAGACCACTGACAAGAAATTTCCTTCAGATGAGAAAGAAACAAAAGGGGATAGGAAAGCGATTGAAGTTTGGTCAAAATCTCGTGAGAGGGATTCAAATCAAAGTGAGGGATGCGATCAAGCAGAAAGGTCATTAATGTTTCTTCCATTTTGCGATCAGGATGATCCTTATCTAAGGGATGAGGAACGATGTAGTTGTCGATTTGAAAGCAAAAATGTGGGTCATAAATTTGAGGCGCAGAGGTATAGGCAAAAATCGATCGAAAGCCAAATTTCCCCATCGTGGTTTGCCCTTTTTGAAAATGTTCTGGTAAAGTGAGTCCATTGATTGAACCTTTCTGGGCATAGCCTTGACTCTCTTTAGTAACATCAGATATAGAAAAACCGTGTCCATTATGGGCAAACACCAAACGGATTGGCTTTAAAACGAAGCGGGCCGAAGTGGCTTGAGCTTCATCAGCATTTTTCAATAATTCGTAAACAAAATGTGCGGGAGCTAAATCTTGCTCCAAGCTCTTTTGATTCAACCGGATTTGAGAAAGAAAACCAGGATTCTTCACTTTCTCTTCTCTATTTTTTGTTAAAGCATGAAACAATTGCTCTTGGTATTCATTCACAGCGGGTCCTCCTTTCCAAATTGGAATAACAATTTGAGCATTTTATAGAGAGTCTAATTCTTTTTTCTATCATATTGATATCTAAATTTCCACTTCTTTTTTTATATTTAGTCCTAAAATCAGGATTCCTTTTTGGAAAATGAAATAATAATTCATAAATATTAAAAGACTAGCTCCAAATCAAGCATTATAGCTAGTCTTTTTTTGGTCAATATATGGAAAAAAGAAAAAAGGGCTTGAACGATTCGATCGTTACAAACCCTTGAGAATCAAAAATTATGCTCCTTTGCGATCTTGAGCTTTGCGGATTTCTGGCATAACCAGACCTAAAGCGATAAGAACAAATGGCATTAAAGCATTTAAGATAGTACGTGTCATGTCACCGTCAACCCATACACCGAGTAAGCAGCAAGCCGCGGTAACGAAGAAGCACCATCCACCAACACACATGGCAAGATTGGAGTTCTTAATGAATACATAATCGCTGTGGAATTTGTTTCCCGCTTTGCGAAGCATGATGTAAGCAAAGAATACCCACAAGTAACGCATTGGCATACATACAGAATTGAGCTTAGTAAGCCAAGCGATGATGTCGGAAGCACCAGTACCGAGAAGTTGAATAGCAATAATAGCTCCAGAAAGAATACCAACCAAGATAATACCGTTGATATAGGCTCCTTTGGAGTTTTGTTTGAGAAGTCCTTTTGGAACGAATTGACGAGCGGATTCGTCGTCAAGAAGCATACGAAGAGGAGCATCGATGGAAAGAACGAGAGTGGAAAATTGACCAATCGCGTTGCAAGCTCCATAAACTACTACAAAGAAACTACCTAGTCCCCAATATTCTCCAAGTTTTTCAAAAGCTAAATAAGCACCGTTAGCAATAAAGCTTCCAGAAGTAACGGCTGCTCCTTCATTTATATACGTTTGCAAAACCACTGGGTCAATGGGTCCTTGTTTTGCCAACTCCAATAAGTCTGCCGCATCCTGGCCCATCGCAAAGACTTGCGCTGTCGCTCCTTGAGCAACACTCGCACCTGCATATTCGCCGGCTTCTGCAAAAGTAAACGTCACGGGTTGGAAAGCAAGTCCCATAGCAATTGTTCCCAAAATCGCGCAGATCATAACCATAATGGCCAAAGCGATCATACCTTTTGGGAAATCCTTACCAGGATTTGCCACTTTATTTACATAAGGAGAAATCTTTTCGCAACCACCTACCGCAAAAACTAAGATAGATAGTGAAGTAAAGTAATTCGCATTAAATTGAGGAATCAAGTTTTCCCAGCTGAAGTCGAGATTAGCGAAGACATGATTTTGTCTTAATACCATTGCCGCAAAGATCATCATGACAATGTAGAGCAAAGACATGACAAACATACTTGATCCAGCAATAGAGGTTAAGGCTTTTAAAGGAGAAAGACCTTGAGAAGCCACCCACAAAAAGAATACAAATACGACCCCTGTCGCAAGCTGTACTTGCCATGATGGTAAGGAATCGTACCAAGCGTTTGAAAGGCACATCCAAGCTAATGCTTTCAAACCGCCACTTCCTTTTGATGCAATATATGGAATGTGTACTACCCAATAGGTGTAGCCAGCGTAATAGGCTAGCTTTGGATTCGTGGTTTCAAGTACCCAGCTTGTTACACCGCCGCCAGCGGTTTTGAAAGCTGAACCAAGCTCACCAACCATAAGAGCGTAGGGCACAAAATATAACGCGAACATCAGGATCCATGAGAAGATGACCTGTGTTCCGTTAAAGTAGGCAAAGCCGTTTACGACGTTTCCAAAACCCCATACAGTCGAAAACGCCATGAATGCTAGAGTTATCCACGAGATCTTTTTCTGATCCGCTGCTCCACTAGCATTACCAGGTTTAGCCATGTAAAGAACACTCCTTTCTTAATTTTCTTCTTTTGACATTATTCCATAAAGTTCCCTGAATGTGGATAAAAAATATAAATTTATCCCAAATTCTTGGGAAATTATAAAGAGTGAGGTGGCTAAAAGGAAAGAAAATTAGGGCGTTAAGCATTTTTATAGACATTTTCAAAAACAATGATACTCCCTAACAATATAAAAACGGAGAATAAAAAAAGGGACAACCTAAGCTGTCCCTTTGATGTCTGTATAGAGTTTTAACAATGGTGTTGAAAATTATTCAACGATTTCAGTAACGTTACCAGCACCTACAGTATGTCCACCTTCACGGATAGAGAAAGTAGTACCATTTTCGATAGCGATAGGAGCGATAAGTTCAACGTTCATTTCAACGTTATCGCCAGGCATAACCATTTCAACGCCATCTGGTAAAGTGATAACACCTGTTACGTCAGTTGTACGGAAGTAGAACTGAGGACGATAGTTGGAAACGAATGGTGTATGACGTCCACCTTCTTCTTTGCTCAATACGTAAACTTGAGCTTTGAATTTTGTATGTGGATGAACAGAACCAGGTTTTGCAAGAACTTGTCCACGTTGTACTTGGTCACGAGCAACACCACGGAGCAATGCACCAATGTTGTCACCAGCTTGAGCTTCATCAAGTTGTTTATGGAACATTTCAAGACCAGTTAATACAGTTGTACGAGTTGGTTTGATACCAACGATTTCAACGTTGTCAGCCAAGTGAGCCGTACCACGTTCAACACGTCCAGTCGCAACGGTACCACGACCAGAAATAGTCATAACGTCTTCGACA
>JAAVAY010000122.1 GCA_014803815.1 Allobaculum sp.
ATTACTGCGCAAAATGTTAAAAACACTTCGTCGGCAAGATTTTTTTCAATGACACAAAATATTAAAGTGCCCGAAACTTCGGACACTTAAGAAAGCTATGCGCTTTATGGGACGTTTACTCTTTTGTAGAAACTTCTTGTTGTTATTCCCACATATAAAGGAGCCTCCCATTCTTCTCCATGTCTAATATATCGACGAGTAATAAAATACAGGCCCATTTCATTAATTTCATCCGCATTCCATGCTTCATTAATATGCAATTGAGGACTCCAGAATACTTTTACTTTATTATAATACATGATAATTACGTTTGATTATTGGAGATAAATATTATAGATCATTATTTACAATAGATACGGTATAAATGCCATCTCCCATATCAATAATCATATGAGGTTTATTGTATTTATTATATCTTCTCTTAAACTCTTCATCAGCATCATTGAGTAATGCTTCCAATGAGTCATATTTGAAATCCAAATCTTCCAAATTAGGGCGAGGATTCCATTCAAAATTATTAATTGGATAGTATGTAGCCCAAGCTGGAGTCGCATCTAATATACCCCATTTTCCCCCTTTACGTACACCGATAAATGACAATCGCCCATAACTTGCAACTGAATTATTATTTTCTAAGAATACACATTCATCGTATTCAACATTAGTAGAAAATTTATAATCAGAAATTTTTTCATATGAATTCATGGGAATGTATTTCCGAAATTCAAATGTGCCAACTTTATTAGCATAATATAACATCATCGTAAAATGGTAACCATCTCCTAATTCATTATAACTAAAATCAATTGAATCATAAAGTATAGGAACGATCTCCTTCATATGTAAATCGACACAGCCATACTTATCATTGATTCTTACGATAAATGTAGAATCAGCAGAAAATGATTCATTAACATACTTATTTACAATAATTTCATCAAATCTAAGGTTATCTAATATTTGTCCTGTAAATAGGTTGATAAGAGAACATTTTCTATTTTTCCATATAATTCCTATTTTTCCTGAAATATTATTCTCAAATGCTTGACTCACTTCAATTTTATCATATTCAAGCGGTAATATTTGATTACCATGTAGGTCTAATATACCATACTTCCCGTTTCGCTGCACAATTACATTTATCAATTTGATAGTATCGTATTGGCCTTGGAAAGTATGTTGCCAAGATACTACAGGTAATATATAATCATATTCAAATGAGTAAATATTATTGGGATTATCAATATTTAGTAATTTACATATCCCATCAACTCGATAAGCAAAAAATCCTTTCGCATAATATATGATTCTATCGCACTTATGAGAAGTTATGCCTTGAACAGTATTCTCGTCATCAAACGGATCATATTCCATAAGTCCCCAAAATTTCCCTTCTTTTATTGGCTCATCCTCCCAATATGCGTTATCAGACCAATTACCACCAAAGTCGCGGTTCTTAGATTCTTCACAAGATAGTTTCTGTGCATGATAAATGTATTTTTCCTCTTCTACTCTATATTCTTCCTCATCTTCTTCTCCAAATTCTCCAAATAAACTACCATATGTGGTGTTTCTTACGGATTCTTTCCCATCTTTTAATGCTTCTTCATAGCTAAAAAATAAATTTCCATTTCTATCAATGGCACGTTCATTTCCAAATCTCATAACTTTGGCAAATCCTGAATCATCGTAATTTTTAACATCGTCATAGATGAAAGGAATAACCTCTTTGCCGGCTGTGTCTATAAAACCAAACATTTCATCAACACCATATTTTACACTCACTGGAATATATGGATCCTTTTGATTATAGTTTCTTCCTTTATATTCATGAAGAATAGAATAATCATTTTTATATATAGTAAAATATGAGTTATCACAGTGAAGAAGAAGAGTATCTTTGTCTTCTCCAATATAATCGAACCATCTTTCATAACATAGATTTCCATCAATGTCAATAATAGTTACTTTATCAATATTACAAAAACTCTTCTTTACGAGAGCTTTATTCCTTATAAATTCTTCCGCCTGTGCATACTGAGGATTGATGACAACTTCAAAACGACTATTGACATAGCCATATTTGTTGTTATGTTTAAAACTTAATCTTTGATTATAGAATCTTATCGTATAATCATTTTTAAGATTATTAAGGACATCTTCAATACTTTCTTTTTCAGTGAATATCTGTTGTACCATTTGAGTTATACCTTCATTTACATCAAGAATATAACTTTTTATAGAAATATTAGTGTTATTCTTAATTTCTATAAGATAACTTCCTATGGGTAATTCAATTATTTTAAGCTTATTGGGTTCCAGTATATCAATAAATTCCGTATCTATATACAGAAGGCAGTTATATTCAGAAATAAATTTTATAGTTGCCATAGTCATTTTGAAAAGATTTATTATTACATGAGTACATATAACTCTTAGATTTCTGATGAATACCCTACAGCATTATTCACAATCGTCCAATACTTAAGTCATTGTCAGAATTTGTATCAGAATTTATTGCAACGTCTTCGTTAATAATGCCATCAATTTTTTTGAGTAATGTCATCAAATCGTTTTCGATACTTTCCACATAGGACTTAAGATTTGTTACAACGGCCATGTAGATAGCATCGTCCAAAAGGGGTGCAAATGCCTTTTCAATATTGTCTGGACACTTCTGTCGAAGATGATTGTATAAGATATCCCATGTCCTGTTCAATTTATCAGCAATCATATCAGTATGACTCAAGATATCCTCATCGATGTCATTATAATCCTTGTTGGCAAACAATTCGAAATTCAATCTCTGTCGCTTTCTTCTCTCTGCAGCTGTAATCCCAGGTAAATTGGTCAACTTAGTGTTTACATCGGCAAAATATTTAGCGTTATCCTTGCCACCTTCACGATCAACAAGCAGAAGTAAATCCTCCGATAGAACTTGTGGGTCGAACCTCATCTCAAGCAAATCAATCGAATTAACAAAGTTAATCGGAGTGAACAACTGCCAAAAATAAGGATTAGTGCGACAAAAAAATTCCGCATATTTCTTTCGATAAAGGTCAAAAGAATGATCTCGGCTTATAAAGAACAATTTGGGCTTCTCTTCCCAGTCAAAAAGGTATTGCCCCATTCTTACGTCATGTTCAAGGGTTGCATAAGACTTTTCATTATTCTTAAGAACGGCATTGAAAGCTTTTTCCGATTTTTTTGTATCTTCATGGGTATATGAGGGTAGATAAAACAATTCTATATTTGCCTCATCTAATAAATTTTTGATTTGGTCTGCCAAAGAGTTGTCTAAGAAATTTCTATAATCATCTTCTGCATCCCAATCTTTAAGATTAAACAACACAAAAAGATAATCTTTAAATGTAATAATATCCTCTGGGAGGCTGTCCAACTCTTTAAGGTCCGCATAATGGTTGTAAAAGACGTTATTTGTACGCAACTTAAATTTGCGATATTCTGAATCTGCAATCTCAATGAGTTGAAGTGCTTGAGCCAGATGTCCCTTCACTTCTGTGATGTAAGTATTTGCGAACTTCAACGAAAGACCATTCTTATTATTTCTCGCAATTGAGATGAGATCACGTGCGATCTTGTAATTATACAGTCGACCCGGTTCGAAATCATCGTATGCCACGCAAAGAATATGCAAGATGACCTGCGTATCTAGAAAGACGTCACGCCTATACATTGGGAAATTACCTGTATAGCCGGTAGTTGACACTAGTGAAGACATGAACGAGCCAGCACATAGCCGATAAACTATGTCATTTGAACCACATAAAGCAATTATTTCTTTGTAAATTTTCTTACTTATCTCGATGTCATTTACGTCTGCGTTAAGAAATTTTAGGAAGGAGTTTTCATCCTCATTTTCGTCATAATTTAGACCGACATTGTTAACAACAATTGCCGCGCTATTTAGCCTTTGTGTTACAAGATTCTTAAATTCAATTAATACTTCATCTATTTTGTCGGCTAGTGCAGTCCCATTTAAAATATTCTGGACATCCTTCTTAAATTGAATCTTATTATGGCTACAATCATTTGCATAATCAGTTAATCTTTGCTGTTCATTCGACGTAAGACTATAAGTCTTTGGAGTCTCACTGATAAGCTTTATTTTGCTCTTATTAAGCAACCCGTTTAGACAGTAAGTATGGGCGTCCAATGTTGTCCTACCAACAAATTCGTCAACTCGAGACTTTATCACTGACTCCTTTATAGGACCTTCATTTGCCATGAGACGAAGCACAAAGCAGCGAATAATGTCCCGTTTCAACTCTCCAGATGCGCGGCTGAACTTTAGGAAATCATATGCTGCTAAATCATCTTCTGTAAGGGCGCTTCGGTTATTAACTGAAGGATCAAGTGAAAAATCTGGATGCAAGGCAAGAATTTGAGCCTTTCTAATATGAACAATGAACAGATAAGAGGCAAGCGTATATTTCAGATGTAGAGCGACCTCTGACTTATCCCAGTCAGGTGCAAGATGTGTATTCTCGTTACGAGGTATCACAGTCTTATACAAAATGTATTTACCTGTTCCTTTACCACGCCAATTTTCCCCATCCTTATTATAATTTTTCAAGTCTGAGAATTGAGGTAACCCGAAATGTTCAATTACCTTAATAAAAGTACCTTTATGATTTGGAATTGGGTTATTCTCAAACTTATGGATACGTTTGACAAAAGAATCAAAAAGATTCGAGATATTTCTAAGAGAATTGATTTCTCCAACCTCCGTGAAAATCGCTTTATTTAAAGCATCGTCAAAAGCATGAGAAAATCCATCAAGCCTATAAACGCCAGGGGTCTCATATATAACATGATACAGGATATTGAGTGCCTCTTCAAGTTCAGAGTCAGTAATTATCTGACCATCCTCTCTGAAGACACTTTTAGCATACTTGCGTATATCACTTGAAACCTTACTCCATTCAATCATAACACCAACTTTTTTGAATCGCAAATTTAATAAAAATTCTTCATTTTACAAATTAGATATTACAAATATTTAGAACAAAAATTCCAATAATAAGAGCAATGGCGTTTTCGATGCGTCAGCCACCATATTTTCCCCCGTAGGGTGGGATGCTTTCGGTGGGGATGGGGCTTCATGGAAGACTCAGCCCCTCCCCACCGAAAGTGTTCCACCCGGAAGAAGGTAATTTTTACAAGATTCCGCTGCAACATGAAAAAAAGAAAAAGGAGACCGAAATCTCCCGGGAATCAAGTAATTTTGTGTTGTGAAAAAATATAACCACCTAACTCCGGAGCAAAGATACACAATTTTTGTCTTACTCCAACAAAAAAAGAGCAGAAAAGAGATATGTGAGACCATAAATATCTCCGAGTCCACGCTCTGCAGGGAATTGAAGCGCAATGGCGGTCAGCGCGGCTACCACCATAAGCAGGCGCAGGTAAAAGCCGACGACAGGAAGCGCAGGCTGCAGAATTACAGGAACCTGACCATTGTATTGCGTAAGTTTATCCGTGAAAAGATCACAAAGGAACAATGGTCTCCGGCCCGGATTGTCGGTCATCTCCGCAAGCCGGGCAAGAAGTGCGTGTGCGTGGAGACCATCTATGCCTACATAAGGGCTGACAAGGCTGCCGGGGGAGACTTGTGGACCCACTGCCGACATAAGCTCAAACACCGTAGGCGTCAGGTCTCGGCTGCTTATACAGCCGTGCGAGACCGGACCATGATAGATGAGAGGCCTCCTGAATGGGTCGGATCCACTCCCGGTGATTTTGAGATGGATACAATAGTAGGCAAGGTAAACGTCCCATAAAGCGCATAGCTTTCTTAAGTGTCCGAAGTTTCGGGCACTTTAATATTTTGTGTCATTGAAAAAAATCTTGCCGACGAAGTGTTTTTAACATTTTGCGCAGTAA
>JAAVAY010000123.1 GCA_014803815.1 Allobaculum sp.
AAATCTAGCTGATCAATCAATTAATGCTTTGCAAGAACGCTTTAATGAACTCGAGTCTTCTTTAAGTCATCTTCAAAAAATTCAAAAGAAACAAATCCATGAGATGCGTCGAAACTTAGATGAAATCGGAGAAACTACTCAAAAAAATCGAGATCAAGATTTATCTAATGTGGTGATCGTGTTAAAAGCGAGCTTAGAAAATCCCAATCCCATCGAATTTCAAACCTCTTTGGAAGCTCGGACGACGCTTTTATATACCTCATTAGAAGCCTCCAAGTCTGATATCAAACACGTTGATGAAATGGAACGTCAAATCGTTTTCCGGCTAGGAGAATTCCTTTTCGAAATTGAAAACCAGATGGGAAAAATTGATGCCCGAACCACAATTCCTTTGCGGAATCATTCGCGAAAAATGCTCGATATTAAGCTTTCCGAATGGAATGAAGCTCTTTATCTAGAAAAAGTGAGAGCCTATGTTCACGATTTAATTGCCGAAATTAAGCGCTTTTCTCAACAAGAAGATGCTATCGAGCGCGTCTTAAATAAGAGCTTTCAACTCTCCGCCTTTTACAATGCGATTATTGGATTACGAACACCTAAAATTTATATTTTTAAAATCGAAGAGTTCCAAGAAATCCGCATTCCTTGGGAAAGGGCTGGAAAAACTTCAGGAGCTGAATCGTTTTTAGCAGCTTTTACCATCGTTTCCGCCTTGCTTTCCTACCAACGCTATGATGAACTCGATCTTTTATCGAGAAAAGACCGTCATAGTGTCCTCATCATGGATAATCCCTTTGCGAAGGTGCATTCATCTCATATCATTGAACCGCTTTGGGAGATGTGCAAAGCGCAAAATATCCAACTTATCGCTTTTTCAGCGGTGGAAAATGCAGCCATCCTCGAAGCCTTTAATGTGATTTATGCTTTGCGCTTAGTCCCGCGTATTGACATGAAAAATCACTTGTTAGTTACTCCCATTAAAAATAATGAAGATCGTGAACTCGAATCCCGTTCTTTCCACTTAAAAGTAGAGTCGGATGACGAATCCGACGAGGAAGAAGAAAAGTAAAATCTTCCAAATAACCTGAAAAAGAAGGACTTGCGGTATAAGTCCTTCTTTTTCTATGAAAAAACGGACGAAAGATTCGTCCGTCATTCTTAATTCGCATCGAGAAGTTGAACCAATTTCTTTAAGTTATCCTGTCCCCTCTTTAAAGCTAGACCGATGACGAGTGTTGTAGCAATGGAAAGAGTGAGGGCAATCACAGCGATCCAAAAAAGAATCGCATTTTGTTTTCCAAATACAGTGACACTGAATAAGAGAGAAGAGATGAAAAGCGCAAGATTGAGCCATCGCTTCAAGTTTTGAAAGAGGTGCGTTTGAAGAACGATTTGTTGTTTCACCTCGTCCTTGCTTAAATTAGGCATCATTGATTCCTCCTATCGTGCGTAAAAAGCGAAAATTAATACGTTAATCCTGGATTGAAGAAGCCAATGAGTACACCTAAGAAGGCAATGACTACAAGAAGAAGCATGACTTTCAAAGGAGACATTTTCTTTTTCGCCATGAGCCACCAGCAAAGAATGATGAAAGCCGCGGTCAAGAAACCAGGATATACACCATTTAAGGTGTCTTGTAATACCAGGAATGGTTCATCGGCTCCATTTGCTGTCATGGTGAAGGCAGTAGTAACACTAACCCAAGAAGCAGCAACAGCACCAATAACAATTCCACCAAGCATTGTAATGCTTTCGCGAAGCGCTTCGCCTTGAGGACCAACTAAGAAATCAACAGCTTTACCGCCCATTTCATAGCCTTTGACGAAGAGCATTTTCATTCCAAAATAAGCAATTAAGTTCCAAGCAATAATGTAGAAGATCGCACCGAGTGGCGAACCACCCGTGGACATTCCCATGGCAATACCAAGTAAAATTGGAATCAAAGTACCAACGACTAAGGAGTCGCCAATACCAGCGATTGGACCCATCAAACCAGCACGAAGACCATTGATGGTTTCGTCGTCAACATCTTCTTGTCCATTTGCGCGAGCTTCTTCCAAACCTGCAGTCATACCGACAATGACTGTACCAAGCTGTGGTTCTGTATTGAAGAAGCTGCGATATGTGTTCATGCTTCTCGCTTGTGCTTCTGGATCATCTGGATATAAATCGCGGATGATTGGTAACATGGAAACCATGTAACCAAAAGTTTGCATGTGTTCTTGAGAGAAGCAGGTTAAGTTTCCATAGTACCAGTTTAGAAAGGCCTTATTAATGGCCTTTTTGGAGATTTTCTTTTCCATTAGATGTCTTCCTCCTCTTCCTCTTCAACAACAGCGGTTAAAGCAGCAATTGGCTTGGAGATTTGAAGCATCTTAATGCGATAGTTAATAAATGCAAACATCGCCGCGATGATCGTTGCCGATACCAAGTTAATGCCAAGAGAAGCTGCAAGGGTAAAACCAAAGAAGAATGGAATGAAGTCGATTGGTTTGGAAACGATTTGTTTCAACAAAATCGCAATACCGACACAAGGAAGTAAGGAACCAACTGTAAAGAGGGTCTTCATGGCTAAGCCATCCATTGGTAAATAGTTTTTAATCAAATCTACCATTGGAGCTCCCATCTTAACCATGATCATGGTTGGTAAGAAGGAAAAGAGGATGTGGGATACCCATGGATAAACCATATCCACTAAGTAGAGCTTGTCATAATCGCCTTTTTCAACAGCGCTCCAACCCATATGTTGCCAAACAAGGTTCATTGTAGCCGTTCCATAAAAGAGAACGGTACCTAAAGTACCAACCATGGTACCAAAGGAAGTGGCTAAAGCTTGACCATCAGGAGAATCAGCCGATAAGCCATAGGATTTTAAAGCAATCATTGCTAAGGGAATACCGATGTAGGAAACTGCACGAACGTCAGCTGAAACGGTTCCACCTGGAGTAACCAAGGCAATGTATACAATCTGCATGGCTACACCAACCAAAATACCGGATTGAATATCACCAAGAACGATACCGCAAATCAAACCACCCACTAAAGGACGGCCAAGAGTATAGTTACCAAAACTAGTACCACCAAGACCAGGCATACTCGCTAAGCAAGCAAATAAACCAAGGATAGCAGCCTGTAACCAACTGATTTCCATAAGTTGTTTTCCTCTTTTCTTTTATTTGTGAAATAAAAGCAAGAGTCTTGAAGCTAGATCTAACCTCTTCAAGACTCTGCTTGGAAGGGGCTTAGAAGATTAGATCCTAGTAACCGAAACGTCCTTTAAAGTCGCCCCAGTTTCCGATGGATACATCAGGAAGCAATGCAAATTTTACGTTGTACCCAGCTTTGTTGATTTTTTCAAGGGCATCTGCTTCTTCTTGGGTGATGGATTGATTGTTTCCAAGTTTCACCGCATTGGGTCTGTCGTTGCAAGGACCAATGATGAGAGTGTTCACACCTGGTTTGAAATCAGATTCCACTAAAATCTTTTCCATATCGACAGGGTTTTTCGTGATGACAAAGTAGCGTGTGTCAGAATTCAACACTTTGGGAGCCTTTTTAATAAATTCATCCACAGTCCAAACAAACGTTTTCTTTCCAGAAGCTGCTTTGTAAGCGTTTTTCAAAACAGGGTTCGTGGCTGCTTTATCGTTGACAGCAATAATACCATCACAAGGGTATTCTTTAGCCCAGCGAGTGCAAGTTTGACCATGAATCATACGGTCATCTACGCGTAAAAATGAAACACTCATAATTTCCTCCTGTTAAAAGCCACTGCTAGCCATACAGTGCTTTTTTCTTCAAATTCTTTTTGCGTTCAAAGTTCAATTTCTTTTGAATCCCTTTATAAGGATTCTCTTTTTAGCTCTAAATTGTGTGATATAACGAAATATAAATGGGGTGAGAGTTTAGATCAGTCTTTAGGGGAATATCTTTTGAATTGCTCAGAAGAATATGGCCTGCCATGGTAGGTAGGATGAGCAACAGACCATATCCCTGTTATGTCGTTTTTAAACCTCGTCTTCATCGTCCTCGTCGTCAGCGACAATTACGAATTCTTTTAATGCATCCTTGGCTTCTGCCTGCACAGCATCTTTTAAAGACTCCAAATCGAGGACATCTTTCATCAAAAGTGCTGTTAAGCCCAGGGGTAAATTCATGCCGCCTACGACACGGGTTTGGTTCGTTAAGCCTTTTTCGTTAATGACATTACAAGCTGTAGTCAATGGTGATCCACCAATTAAATCGCCAAGCAATAAGATTTCGTCATCTTCTTGAATAGGAGAGATGACTTCTGCAAATTTCTCAGCAAATTCATCTGCGCTCTTGCCATCTTCAAGCCCACAGGAAAGTAAGTCATTTCTTTTACCTGCGAGCATGCCAAGCGCGTTGGCTAAGCCATCGGCGAATTGCCCATGGCTTACTAAAACAACATATTTCATGTTTTCTTCTCCCTTCTTGCACCCATATTTTCCGAAATTTCCCTTATGATATGAATTTGCATTTGTCATAACCCATATTGTGAGAATGCATAATTTAATATGACATTTGTCAGTTGCCAAAATAAATATGTGTTATTTTTAATCTTGATTTTTTAGCCGCTAATCATCTTATATTTGATTGAAAAGAATAAAAATATTCTGACATATAAGAACTAGAACAAAAAAAGGCCCTAGAATGATTTCTAGGTCCCTGATTTGTTTACTCACGCAAGAAGAGATCGAGCTGATGTTGCAATTTCAATAAATCCAAATCTAAGTCAGTGGAAGAGGTCAGAATTTGATCAATACCCGTTTCAAGTAAGGTCATAGCTTCTTCATATTTTCTAAATCGATTTTTAGATCGGGAGTGAGTAATGGCCCAATCCAAAAATTCCAATGAAAAAGTTGTCTCATCCCTTGAAAATCCTAGGCTTAACTCTAAATTATTGAGGGCTGAGATGCTTCCTGTATATTCGGCAATCATTTGTTGAGTTGTTTCATCAGCTACAAACATTCTTAATAAATCCCAGGCCTCATGAGCGTGATGTGTCGTAGACGAAATTCCCATCATTAATGTATCCAAGCAAGCCGATACTCCATTAGCCTTTTGAGCTGGCATAGGCAACATGGTCCATTCAAAGGTAGAGTATCTTCGAACCTTCCAAGGATAGGGGCGATAGGTTTTATATTCAGCTAAACTCATTGGAGCAAAAACTGTGCGGCCTGAATCAAAGCCTTGATTTAGATAAGTAGCATTTTGGTTTTGATCATATTCTTCCAATTTTTGCATAAACTGAATGGCTGTTTTGACTTGATCGTCATTTACCTGCGCACTTCGACCTGATTCGTCAAACAATTCTAAGCCAAACGCTTCCACCGCATCTTTCCATGTATAATCCACAAAGCCAAAGAGATCATTTTGTCCATCTTGATCGGTATCTTGAGTCATTTTTTCACAAATATTTAAAAACTCCTCTAAAGTCCAATTTTGACTGGGTAAGGGAATATTTTCTTGAGCAAGAAGAGTGGTATTCACAAACATCAACTTTAAATTACACTGATAGGGCATGGCATACAGCTGATTATGGTAAATTCCTTCTTCTAAGGCTGGTTCATAGTATTGATTCAAACTTACAGCTGGTTCTTGGCTCACCAATTTGTCTAAGTCTAATAAAGCCCCAAGACTCGCAAGCATATTAAAATCTTGATCCAACACCATAAATACATCAGGTTGTTCACCACGCACTATTTGGTCAGAAAGCCATTGTGAGTAGTCATCTTTTACAATTCCACTAATGTATTCCACTTTCACATAAGGATGACTTTTTTCAAATCTTTCGATTAATTTATCTACCACTTGATAGGTTTCAGCTTCTGGAACTCCCCAATTGCTTGTAGAAAAAAGTCCAAGATGCAAAGTAAAGGGGATCGGCAATCGAGGAGCTAAAAATGACACGAGAAGGCTTCCTACCATTAAAATCGCTATAATTCCAATCCAGTGATGATGGGAGCTAAATTGCCCAATTTTTCCTAAAGCTAAGGAGACTTTAGAACAGAATTGGATGACTCGATTTTTAAACGAATTTTTTAATTCCTGAATATCCTTCATCGTAAGAGTGGATTAGTCCCCATGACTGAGGCCATAGGAGGAAATCCGTTTCTCCTTTCTGTTCAGCCTGTTTTCTACAGGCTAATTTTCTTTAAGAGATCATGGAGTTTTTCCATTTTTTGTTTTCCAGAAATACATCTCAATCATCCTATAAATGGAACCAAATCCTAAATTGGACTAAGCCATCTTTTTATTTTTGGATGATTGTGGAAAGGTTTCTTCTAAATCGCTTTGTAAATAGCTTTCCTATAGGAATTAGCTTGAAGTTTCACATCAAGCCATGGAAATCCACATTTAAAATAAATACTTAAAATTAGTTGTATTTTCTAAAGAATCATACGTTTGGAAAGCACTTTTCTAGAAAGATAAACCTTAACGAAAAAGGCTTATCCTCATAACTTATTGCTTGTTAATCATATCGCGCACTTTTTGACGATTTTCTACGGCCCAAATGGCGAGTTGAGTACGGTCTCGTAAGGAAAATTTGTTCAAAATACTCGATAAATAATTGCGAACTGTACCTTCTGAAAGGTAAAGAATAGCGGCAATTTCTTTGTTTGAGCGGCCTCTTCCCACTTGTTGAATGACTTTCCATTCTGTCCGCGAAATCTCAGTTTCGGCTTTATCATCCACTTGAATAATCGTATCTTCATCTAAACGCTTCGAAAACATGGAAAAAACTTTCGCCGCAATGTCAGGATTAAGCATCGCTCCCCCAGAATGCACGGTTTTAATGGCTGCAGTTAATTCATCCATCGAAACTCCTTTGAGTAAATATCCACTCGCTCCATAACGCAAAGCGGAAAAAACAAAGTCTTCATCATCGAAAGTCGTTAAAACAATAACTTTTGTTTTTGGATAATCCTTTTTGACTTGCTTGGTACAAAGAACACCATCCATTTTAGGCATACGAATATCCATTAAAATCACATCTACATATTCTTTCTTCAAAAGATCAAGAACCCCTAAGCCATTTGAAGCTGTGCCTACCACATTAATATTGTCATCCATGGACAATACAATCTTCAAAGAATCTCGAATGAGTGCTTGATCATCTGCAATGACTACATTAATCATCCATTTCTCCTCTTTGCAGCGGTACCTGAATAAAGGTGATAAATCCATCGGAACCATCAAAACGAATGGATCCATGAATAGCTGCAATTCTCTCTTTCATTTGTGTTAACCCATATCCCGGTTGAATATTTGAGGCACCAAAACCGTTATCCTCAATTTTGAGCATTAAATTATCATCCTCTATATAAAAATGAATGGATATCCATGAAGCGGCTCCATGACGAATGGAGTTAGTGATGCTTTCTTGAACGACTCGAAATAAAGCATCTTCTTTCGCCACATCAAAGTTCACTCCATCCATGTCATAATCCAAATCGATTTGTAATCCCTCACTCAATTGCGTGAATTCTAAAATCATCTTTTGTAAAGCACCCTTTAATCCTGATTGCTCCAAAGCACCGGGTCGTAATTTTTCTAGAGAATTCCGCA
>JAAVAY010000124.1 GCA_014803815.1 Allobaculum sp.
TTTGTTCGGGTGAAGGCTGGGCTAGAGCGCTTGTGGATTGAATATGAATAATGGGAGAAGCAGGGTGAGGAGCTGAACTCGTGGCCCCATACATGGGGGAAATGATTTGTCCAATTCCTCCTGGTTCGATGGATTTGGGTAAATTGATTGCATCGTGGACAGCTCTAGGATTTTTTTCGTCATCGGCCATATTGCCAAAAATGGGTGAAATGACCGTGGAGTATTCTTGACGTGGTGGCACGTTTTGTCGATTGCCTCGTCGTGGCAAAGGAGTCCGACTCGTTTGCGTCGGGGTGGTTTTTTGGGGTTCTTGTTCCGCACGGACATCAATGCGTGAACGCCCTTGCCCTTGGCTATTGGCCGGATAAGTTACTTTGGGTTGTGTATACAGCTCTTGGGAGGAATACACTTCCTGGTTGGCATATGGGTTGTAATTGGAGGTTGAAGGAGTTGAGGTGGGTTGGACCATCGGTTCTTCAGCCTCTTCTTGTTTCTGTTTTCTTCGGGAACGAATATTTGAGCGAGGTTTAGTGGGAATTACTTCTTCTTCCTCTTCTTCATATTCTTCCTCGTCATCGTCCTCTACGCTTTCATAGAGAAACGATTTCATGAGATCCTTAAATCCCACAAGAAAAGCCTCCTTTCAAGGGCTGGTGCGCCAGGGCTTACTTCTTCAAAGAATCCAAGAAAGCCTGAATTTCTTCGGGAGTTTTGCGAAGTTTTGAGACGAAACGTCCCTTTTCTTGCCCCTCTTCATACACCACAAGAGAAGGAATACCAAGAATTTCTTCGGCAATAGCTTCATCGAGTAGTTGATCGCGATCGAGTTTGTAAAAATCCACATCAGGATTGGCTTTTTCTAGCGCATCCAAATAAGGCATTAAATACAGGCAATCAGGACACCAATTGGCCGACCACAAAAAGACGGTTGGTTTGGCGCTTTGTTTTTGAATATTGACTTCATCAATTGTTTGTAAGGTTTTCATAGAGTAAGTCACCTTTTTTCCATACTGAGCGATAAATAGGATGCCCAGCCAGTACAAATTTTTGTTCGTATTCAGTAAGTGGATCTTCGGGATGATCCTCACGCCGAAAATCCACACTGATTTCTTCGAGAATAAAGCCCGCATTTAAAAATTCCAATACGGAATATTCAAAGAGCGAAGGATTATCGGTTTTCATCATGATGGCTCCCGTAGGACTCAAAATATGAGCATACTGCTTTAAAAAAGCAGGAGCGGTTAAACGGCGTTTGGCATTGCGCTTTTTGGGCCAGGGATCTGAGAAATTGAGGTGCAAAACATCTACTTCTCCTTCTTTAAACCACTCCCCTAAAAAAGAGCCATCTCCATGAATTAAAAATAAGTTTTTTTGTTGGCTTTCGTCAAACTTACGCGCAGCCAAGCCCGCGGCGGTTTCGTTACGCTCAATAGCCACAAAGGTTTCGTCGGGATGCATCGCTGCAAGTGCAGCTGAGTAGCCGCCTTTTCCACACCCAATTTCTAGATGAAGAACTTTGCCATCCGTTTTCCAATGGCCCGCTTGAGCCGCTGGATCTTGTACGTGAGCAGGACTTGTGGATAAGTATTCTACCGCTTGGGGAATTCTGCGCATTCTCATACTGTTATTTATGGATTCAACGTCCAAATCGCGTTGAATCATCCTTTCCTAAATCGTTTTGGATCCATTCCTCATCCATCCATCTATTGATTGGCTAAACGAACGATAGCATCAGCATAAATCGCGATGGCTTCAAGCAAAGCCTTTTTGGCAATGCCTTCATCGGCTTCATGGCATCCGCCAATCTTCATATCTTTAGGAGGTTTTTCCCAAGGCTTTTCAGGACCAAATGCCACAAAGTTATCAAACATCTTAGCGTAGGTTCCTCCACCAATCGTAATGGCTGGCGAGAAGGTATCCCCTGAATATTGGGCATAGGAAGCCATGAGATTTTTGACCAAATCCGAATTGGGATCTACAAAGAGGGGCTTTCCACTGGATTCAATGGCGGGAACAATAGGCGTTTCCAAAGCAGCACAGGCTTCTTCAAAGCCTTTGAGTACTTTTTCAGGGGTAGTGTCGTTTGGATAGCGAATGTCAATGAGAACATGGGTATGGCCTTCTTGAATAGTCATAACGCCTGGATTGAGGGTTAAAAAGCCCATATATACCCCATTGATATCGATATTTTCGGGCGTACCTTTCCAATCCTGCAACAGGAAGTAAAGGTCTTGGGCCAACTTATCATCATACGCTTGTCCAATGTAGTTAAGCAAATAAACCGCCGCATTAACCCCAAGATAAGGAACGGAGCCATGAGCTGCTTTGCCTTCCACTTCCAAGTGAACTTGGCCATCTTTAACTTCACTATGTCCTTTTAACCCGTTGGTACGTAAGAAAAAATCAAAGAGAGTTGAATCCAATTGATCGGTATTCAATACTGCTTTGGCTTTAGCGATGACTACATTGGGGCGCTCCCCTGCTTTAAACGATTGAATGATCGTCGGTGCATCACTATCCAAGGTGATATGGAGATTGCCTTTTTCCCCATAGATCACTGGAAAATCGGCATCAGGAGTAAAGCCCATCGTAGGGATTGGACCCGTTTTGACGTATTCTTTGATGCCACCCATTCCGCTTTCTTCATCGGTTCCAGCAATGAGCATGACTTTACGCTTTAAGGGAATGCCAGCATCGCGTACCAACTTTAAGGCATAGTATCCCGCTAACAGTGGTCCTTTGTCATCCAAAACTCCACGACCAAACAAATAGCCATTTTCTTCACTGAGTTTTAAAGGATCGT
The DNA here is from genome assembly GCA_014803815.1 of Allobaculum sp. The sequence goes on from JAAVAY010000124.1 coordinate 2,804, forward strand.
GTTGCCAGCCTTCCCCTAAAGGAACTACATCCAAGTGGCCAAGAATTCCTACACTTTCTTCGCCATCCCCAAGAGTAATGAGGCCCGCATAGCCATCATAGTTTTGGGTTTCAAAGCCATCGCGCTTCGCGATATCCAACAAGGTATCCAAGGCTTCTTTTACCTTGGGGCCAAAAGGGGCCCCAGGAGCGGCGTGTTCGGTATCACGAACCGATTCCACCGCCACTAAACGTTCAAGATCGTGCTTGAACTCGTCATATGAGGCATCCGCCAGAGGTTGAAAATTCACCATAAATGTTCCTTATCCTTAATATTTACACCTTGTCTTTTCTTGATCCATAAAGAAAAAATTTTTAAAAGGGAGTCTGACTAGTTAAACGAAAGAGACATAAAAAATTGGTAACATGTTTAGTTTAGAACTCGATGAGATCTAGAAAAAAATAAAGTGTAAAATTACTTTAAAAGAGAGAAAATGGGAAAAAAATTGTCTTAAAACGAACCGTTTTTCCCCTTATCCCTTATAGGTTATTTTAACACAGCTCAAAAATTCACTACGACTAGCCATACTCATCACCAAAAAGCCGGAAGATTTCTCCTCCGGCTCTTGCTTTTTTTCAATTAAGATTCTGATTTAGTCTGTCCGTTTGGGACGATCTCCACTTGGACGACGCGAACGATTGTCACGATTGTTACGCAATTTACGTTCGGGTTCTTTCCAATCGGCTGGTTTGGGAAGCAAGGCTTTAGCAGAGACTTTGACTTTTCCATCTTCGATTTCGATAACCTGCACATCAATCACATCGCCAATTTTTAAGACATCTTCCACTTTATCGATGCGATTCCAACTGATGTTGGACACGTGAAGCAAACCATCCGTCTTTCCAAAGAGGTTGACGAAAGCGCCATAGTTTTCCACGCGTACGACTTTTCCTTCGTACACTTCGCCGACTTTGGCTTCGCGACAAATCTCCTCGATCATCTGACGCGCTTTATCGATCGCAGCCTGATCGTGATGGTAAATGACCACGGAACCATCGTCATCAATATCAATTTTGACTTGATCGCATTCCGCAATGATTTGATTGATTTTCTTACCACCTGGCCCAATGACATCTTTGATCTTATCCACACTGATTTTGAGCTGAGCGATCTTGGGTGCATAAGGAGAAAGCTCTTTACGAGGTTCCGAAATGGCCTCTAACATATTGGCCAAGATTTCCTTACGGGCCACATGCGCTTGGGCGAGCGCTTCTTCAAAGATTTCTCGTGTGATGCCTCGCACTTTAATATCCATTTGAAGAGCAGTAATGCCCTTTTCGGTACCAGCTACTTTAAAATCCATATCTCCAAAGTGGTCTTCTAACCCTTGAATATCCGTGAGAACGGTGTAATGACCGGTATCTTCATCCATAATCAGACCCATCGCAATTCCGGCCACAGGAGCTTTGATGGGAACCCCGGCGGCCATTAAAGACATTGTTCCAGCACAAATAGAGGCTTGCGAAGAGGATCCATTGGATTCAGTCACTTCTGCTACAGTACGAATGGTGTAGGGAAAGTCCTCTTCGGAGGGTAAAACCTTTGAAAGAGCCCGTTCTCCCAACGCACCATGCCCGATTTCTCGACGACCAGGAGATCCTATGCGTCCGGTTTCGCCCACTGAGTAGGGAGGGAAGTTATAGTGATGCATGAAGCGTTTGTTGTCCATTTCGGTGACATCTTCAATGAGCTGGCTTTCATTAAGCGCACCTAATGTAGTAATAGAAATAACTTGGGTTTCTCCACGTGTAAACATAGCCGACCCATGGGCTCGGGGCAACAAATCCACTTGGGAATTTAAAGGACGCACTTGGGTAATGGCGCGACCATCGGGACGAATTTTGTCTTCAATAATTAAACGACGCACTTCATCGGCTTCAATGTTGCGACAAATTTTTCCTACTTGCTTGATGACTTCAGGTTTATCCTTTTCTAGGACAAACTCAGACGAAGCATATTTATCTTTAGCTGCATCGATTAGAGCATCAATTGCAGCATAGCGTTCTAATTTTTGTTCAATGGAAACCGCTTGGCGAATGTCCGTTTCAAACTCGGCTCGCACTGCCGCTTCCAATTCAGCGTTAGGCGCATACAATACAACTTCACGCTTTGGTTTACCACAAGCAGCAATAATCTGCTCTTGAAAAGCGCAAAGTTCTTTAATCTTTTCATGGCCAAACATCAAGGCGTTGAGCATCACTTCTTCACTAACCTCATCTGCTCCCGCCTCTACCATATTGAGAGCGGTAGCCGTTCCCGCTACCGTTAAATCAATCGTGGAGCGTTCGGCTTGTTCTACACTTGGATTGCAGACAAACTCACCATCCACTAAACCAACTTTTACACCCGCAATCGGACCACCAAAAGGAATATCTGAAATGCAAAGAGCGAGCGAAGCTCCAAGCATCGCGGCCATTTCAGACGATGTATCGGGATCTACCGATAAAACGGTATTGACCACTTGGACTTCATTGCGAAATCCTTCCGCAAACAGCGGACGAATGGGACGGTCAATCATACGGGCAGTCAGAGTGGCGTGTTCGGTAGGACGGCCTTCACGACGCAAAAA
>JAAVAY010000125.1 GCA_014803815.1 Allobaculum sp.
TAATGGCTAGTACTTGGCCTAAGGTATGGCTTGCGGCTCCCGCTACGCTGACTCCATAAATAGTAAACCAGCCACTTTTCTTGGCTAAAGCCATGGCTAGGCAAGATAAAGTACATCCACTGATAGATAAGATAAAAGGAATAGAAAAAAGAGTTCCTGTCGCAAGAGAAGCTAAAAAGATGCGCAAAAAGGTTACGATCACCATCTCTTGTATTCCAAAAGCATACAAGGCAAATAGACCAGCGATATTAGCTAGGCCAATTTTGTATCCAGGAATAATCATGACAATAGGGAAAAAGGATTCGATGAGTTGCATTAAAATGCCTACGGCGATAAGCATCGCTAAAATGGTGATCTTTTTCATTGAATGATCGTATCCTCTTCTTGTTCTTGGGCGGATTCAATCATAATTACCGTATCATTAGGCAAACACACGATGGGAACGGCGCCGCTGCTCGTAAAGCCTTGTTTAGAACAATAGTGATAGGGAGAATTTTCTTGCGTGACCGCCACTTGGCCATCTTTGACTTCAATATTGACAGGACCAAGAGTTCCTTCTATGGTATGTTGGCCATTTTCCCACAAGTTTAAACGCATCACTTCTTCTCCTTTAACGAGTACGGTCGCATACGATCCCGCATTTTGTTGGAAAAAGAGAGGAATCAATAAGACGAGCGATAAAAGCCAAAGCGCGACGATTAAAAATTTATCGGCTTTATTCATCGATTATCCTCCTTTTACACTCACCCGAATGTGACGCACGATGGTGTTACCAAAGCGATCGCGAATGCGCATGTCCACTTCATGATCTCCAACCGTGGAAGTAAGACTTGTCGGCCCTTCATAATACACGCCGGATAAATCAGCAGCTCCAAAGACTTCCTGCCAATCGATCTCAGAACCGACTAAGACTTCAATGGAGGCGGGTGATTTTTGTAAAGTGGGAGGTTGGGTGTCTTTGATTTTAACGAGAAAGGGAATTTCGCGATTTCCTTGTCGTAAAACAAAGTCGTATTCCCCTACACTTAAATAATCTAGGTTAAACGAAACAAACCGGTTATTGATCAGGCTCACTCGAGGACTTTTTGCTTCGATACTGAGTTCCCCAATCTCGAAATTTTCTGGGTTATTTAAATATAGATCGGGATTGGCATAAACATCTTTACCCAGCTCAAAAACAAACGTTTGATTGGTCAGCTGTGCTTTTGGCCTACATCCACTCAGCCCTAGGGCTAAAGAAAGACTTAGGAAACAAAAAAAGCGTTTTAAAAAGAGACGATCCCTTTTTAAAACGCTAGGGGAAAAAGGACCTAAGGCCGATTCTTTTTTTTTCTTTCTTTGTTCTGATCTTATGTTGACTTCTTTTTTCTCTGGAGATAGAAAGAAAAGACCATTCTTTAGAGGTCCCTTTATTCGCATGACGTACCTCTAGAAAGCGCCAAGTCTTTCATTCTAGCCATACGATGCTTCATTCCCGATTTGGTAATCGTCTCTCCATAAAGTACATATACGGCATCACACAGTTCTAATGTGGACGCATCGGGATTTTGTTTGCGCGCTTCCATGACATGACGAATTTTCACTGGCACTTCACATTGGCTTTTTTCAATGACTTCAATCCAAGCCAGCTGCTCCTGAGCCGCCTTCATCGTCTTCATTTCATTGGCCACTTCGCAATTGTCTAAGCGAGTGAGCTGATTGTAGAAGTCGCGTTGAATCCGTTGATCTTCAAAATGAAAGAGCGATTCACTGGCTCCACAAAGGCGTAAAAAATCAGCGATCTTATCGCCAGCTTTGGTATAGACCACATAATTAGCCTTACGCAGCGTAATTTTAGCGGGTATATAGAAGCGATCCAAAATCTTCACAGCCATAGTGGCCAGCTCCTGAGTAGGCAAAGTCATTTCTAAATGATAGTTAGTGGTTTTGGGATGATTGATGGAACCCGTGGCTAAAAAGAGGCCTTGGATAAAGGCTCGGGCATTTTTCTCGGAACGAATGAGGGCATAGGGAGGGGTATTGTAAAAAGTCTGGCTCCGCCATATACCAAGACTTTGTAAAATCTCTTCAGCTTGAGAGGTAATGGTTAAGCGATATTCGTTATTCTTCTTTAAATTCATGCGTTTTAAAGAGGCGATTTGAACTTCGGCATTGTATTCACTCTTTAAAAGGCGAAACACTAGCTTAGCAATAGAGGCGTTTTGGGTTTGAAACGTAATCCAGGTGTGGCCATTGTTCCAATTCAGACTTCCCCTCGCTAAAAACAAGGCGCTTAAAAGCGCCTTGGCTTGACCATCCGCAAAGGGGAGTCGACTGATCTCTTGTTTGACATCACTTGAAAACGACATGGCCTTGATCCTTTTCCATTTCGGCTAATATAATTTTCAAACTTTCCGCAATCGCCTTGGAGTCGTGGCGAATGCGACCCGTCTCATCTAAGATCGTTAAATCGTATTCTAAGACTTTATAGGGATGATCCGTTTCACGCATCTTAACGGGAACACTGCCTTGACGGGCGTAGCGTTCCAAAGCTCCCTCATCAATCTTTGCTTTGTTGATGATGGCGTATTGAATAGGATTTTTATACGTATGGTATTCAATCGCACGCACATGATCCTCTAAGCTAAAGCCATCGGTTTCACCAGGTTGAGTCATCGCGTTGCAGAAGTACACTTTGGGACAAGTCGTTTCCGCAATCGCCTCACGGATTCCCTTGACGATGACATTGGGTAAGATCGAAGTATACAAAGAGCCAATGCCATAGACGATTAAGTCCGCTTTAGAAATGGCCTCAATGGCCTTTTCATAAGCCCGAATATCGTCTTCATAAAACACTTTGGAGATGGAATTATCCGTACTTGGAATGTTTTTTTCGCCCCGCACCAATGTTCCATCTTTCATCAACGCATACAAAATCGCATTGTCCAAAGTAGAAGGCAAGATATTGCCATCCACATTTAAAACTCGAGAAATCGCTTGAACCGCTCCCATAAAAGATCCCGTCAAATCGACAAGAGCTAAAAAGATTAAGTTTCCAAGTTGATGACCCCCGATATCTTCAGAACCACTAAAGCGATAATTCATCAATTGGGCAAAGAGCGATTCGTTGTCATCATCCGCCATCGCACAAAGAACATGGCGAATGTCACCCATAGCGGGAATGTTATAAATCATGCGAATGCGACCAGTAGAGCCGCCATCGTCCGCTACTGTGATGATCGCTGTTAAATTCATGTCCTTCATGTGTTTCAAGCCACTCATCATAGCCGAAAGACCCGTTCCTCCGCCAATTACAACAACGTTTTTCATGCGGAAGGTTCTCCTTTATCGCTAGGCGCATCGCGATGAAAGCGGAACGCTTTATAGTCATCTTTGTAGTGGTCGTAAAGCCAGTTGCATACCGATACGGAGCGGTGTTGACCACCGGTGCATCCAATGGCTACGATCATGTGATTTTTATTTTGAGAGCGATACGATTCAAACACAAAGTCCAAGTAATTTTTCAGGCGCTCTACGTAGTCTCTTGTTTCCTGACGATCCATGACGTACTTGTACACTTTTTCATCATTGCCCGTGAGCTTTTTGAGTTCTGGCTCATAAAAGGGATTGGGCAAGCAGCGCACATCGATGACAATATCCGCATCCAAAGGCAAGCCATTTTTAAAGCCAAACGATTGAAAGGTAATCGCAAACTCTGGTTCACTCTTATTTTTAAAGTAAGGCTTTAGAGCATTGACCAAAGCTTGGGGCGTTAAACGCGTGGTATCCACATGAAGCGTGTCCTTCATATTTTCCTCTAAGTCTTTAAAGGAATCGCGTTCAAGTTCAATAGCCTCTTCTAAAGTGGAAGCTTGTCCATGCAAAAGCAAAGGATGCATACGACGGGTAAAGCGATAGCGCAAGAGCAGCTCTTCATCGCTTGCGTTGACAAAGACCACCTGTAAAGGGCGCTTGAGGTTATCAAAAAAATTCATAAAATCCACATAGTCTTGGCTTGAAGCCGAAAGAGCTAAGCGGTCATAGGCAGGATCGTTGTTTTCCAGCAAATTTTCCAACGCTGGAAGGAGTTCTTTTGGATAGTTGTCGATGCAGTTGTAGCCTAAATCCGATAAGGCATTCATCGCAGAAGTTTTTCCAGCACCAGACATCCCAGTGATTAAAACCAACTGTTTTTCCATTTCAAAACTCAACTCCTTTCAATTTTCATTTGAGAAAGACTTTAAGGCTTTCTTTACAAAATCCTTTACTCTTACTCTTTATGAGTTTTATCATAACGAATTCGAGTCTTTCTTCCCTTAAAAATTCTTAAGAAAGAAGTAAGGTTAAAAGAAAGTTAGGATTCCTTTTTATATGGTCTAAACTGTTTTAGCCAAACCTAATTCGAAAAAAAGGTCGCTCCTACCATAAAATAAGTCTTATCTCAAACTCAAAATTTTACCAAATTTATTCATCCCACAAAAGGCTTTCTGAACAATTATTACGAATTGAGATGAGTCCTAAAATGAGAATAAGAGGAGTTTTTCTCAGCTCCTTGAAAAGAGAAAAGAAGCCCGCTCTAACCTTATTCTTTATTAGCTCTTTAAAGCAGATTCTTCTATTCTGATCTCATTTCTAGCTCTTAAGTCTCCTTTCGCTTTTCGGACGTAAGAATGCTTTCCAATCAAGAGTGATTTTCTTCTAAATCTGCAACCCTTGGATTCCCTTTTTCCTTATAACAAATTAGACACTTAGAGATAACGATCAAAAAGTTTAGATCACATTTAGGGCCAAAAAAGAAATATAGTGCTAATGAGTGCATTAGTAAATTCAATAAGAAGTAAAAGAAGTTACTTTCGCTATTTATATAAAAAGATAGCTAAAAAATCATAATGCTCAAGGAAATTACTGAATTAATCAAGCTTTTTTTAGAAGAAGTAAGGAACTTTAAGCCTACCTTGAGCTCTTTTTGACCTAAGAAGGCTTTTTCTAGAAGGTCAGAAAAATATCAGTAATATTTTTACTCAATCTATCTTTCTTATTAAAGATCTGACTTTGGGATAAAAGTGTCGAAGAATATAAGAAAGGTAAAATAGATGCCTAAATTAGATAAGGAAAAAAAGAGACAAAAAGACCTTGAACGATTGAGTCGCTTACGCCCTATTGACGATGATTTTATGCGATGTATCTTCAAAGACGATATTCCTTTAGCCCAATTTGTCTTACGAATTATTATTGATCAATCAGATCTCATTATTATTAAATGTGAAACTCAAAAAGACATGAAGCGATTGGGAGGATCCAGATCCATTAGTCTTGATCTTTACGGAATAGATAGCAAAGAAAAGAGATACGATTTAGAAATTCAACGAGCTAAATCAGGAGCAGATCCTCACAGGGCTCGTTATCACTCAAGCATTTTAGACATTGAAAATTTAGATGCTAGTCAAAATTTTAATGAACTCCCTGAAACGTATGTCATCTTTTTTTGCGAAAAGGATCCTTTTGGTCAAGGACTTCCCCTTTATCATATTGATCGAACAATTCGCGAAAATGGACAAGAATTTCAAGATGGAGAGCATATTATTTATGTAAATGGAGAATTTAGGGACGATTCACCTATCGGAAAGTTAATGCATGATTTTAACTGTGCTGATCCAGATGAGATGTATTTTAGTCTCATGGCGGAACGCACAAGATATCTCAAAGAAAGTGAAGAGGGGATAAATCAAATGTGTGAGATCTTTGAGGAAATTCGAGAAGAAGGTCGTATTGAAGGTTCTTATGATCGAGCTTGTTCTATTGCTTTAGAGCTTTTATCTAAAAATTTAATGACGCTTGAAGATATTTCTCAAGTAACACAGTTACCTATGGAGGAAGTAAAAAAGCTTCAAGTTCAGCCTTAGCCATTCTTTAGGGCTAAAATTGGAATAAAGTTAGCGATTATTTTTTTCAATATAGTTAGTTTTTTAAGAAATATTGTTCAAATAAAAAGTTAGCGCTAAACTCTTAAAGATGAATTTTTCTCTTCTGTCTAGAACTCGAGAAAAATAATTCATAAAAGGCCAGAATCTTCTTAATCGAAAGGAATTCTGGCCTTTTTGCCTATGTTAAAAGGAATGAACTATGAACAAACAGGAACAAATCTTTTTTAAAGCTTTATCAAAAGATCGAGCCGAAAATGCTCGGATGCTGGAAAAGCCTTCTATGAGTGGAATTCAAAAAAGTGTTGTAGAAAAATATTCTGACCAAGCTCATTTCATTTATGAATTGTTACAAAATGCGAATGACGCTCATGCGACAAGAGCTCGCTTTATCTTGGAACCAACTCGCCTCATTTTTGCGCACAATGGAACTCGATTATTTTCTGTTTCCGATCCTCATCAAGAAGCTTTCGATTCTTTAGAGGGAAAATTAGGAGATGTCAATGCGATTACTTCGATCGCAAATTCCAATAAAACAGCTGGCTCGATTGGAAAATTTGGCGTAGGCTTTAAAGCCGTTTTCCAATATACCGCTACACCTCACATTTATGATCCTAATTTTCGCTTTAAAATAGAACGATTTATTGTTCCCAAGCTTCTACCCGAAGACTTTCCTCTTCGTCAGCCCAATGAAACTTTATTTGTTTTTCCATTCGATCGAAAAAATCAGGATCCAAAACAAGCTTATGAAGAAATTTTGAATAAGCTTAAAAATCTATCTTATCCGCTTTTGTTTTTATCCGAATTGGAAAATATAGAACTTGAGTTTGGACATGAAATTGGATTCTACACTAAGACCATTACTAATCCCTATATGTTCAATAAAACGAAAGCTGAAAAAGTCCATCTTACAAAATGCATTACTCAAAACAAAGGAGATCAATTAGAGGAAGAAACTCTTTGGTTATTTTCTCAGGTAAATGAAAACTATTATAAATATTCCGTCGGATTTTTCTTAGATCCTAAAGGAAATCTTCGTCCAACTACACTTCCAGCTTTTTGTTTTTTTCCCACCAAAGAAGTTACAGGATTAAAATTTATTGTCCATGCCCCATTTCTTTTGACTGATAGTCGTGAAGGAATTCTTGCTGGTAAAACTCATAACCAAAATATGATTCAATCCTTAGCGGACCTAGCTGCTGAGGCATTTCTATATCTCAAAGAAATTGGTTACAGAGAGTCCATACAATTAATTGATGATAATATTCTTCAAATCATTCCTTATGATGAGTCCATCTTTAGCCCTTTAGAAGATACAAGTAAGATTTCTTTTCTACCCTTTTATAAATCCATTCAAAAGATCTTCCAAACCGAAGAAATTCTTCCTACTAGTGAGAAGAATAAGTACGTCTGTGCTTCCCATGCTTATTGGGCCTCTATGGCGGCATTACCTAAACTATTCTCAAATGAACAATTAAAAAACCTTGCTAATGGTCAAGATAGAAGTTGGATCTTTATTAGCAAAAGCCGAGAAGCGCTTAAAGAAGGAAATGGATCTTTAATTAATTACATAGATCAATTAAAAGTAACCTCGCTTACCGATATAGATATCATTAAAGGATGGTATGGAGAATTTGGACAACGGGGAGGAGATGGAATTACAGCTGAATTTATTGAAAGTCAATCTTTAGATTGGCTTGAGCAATTTTATAAGTGGATTAACGGTTCTACTCATCGGCGAAATGTCATCTCAAATAGACCAATTTTTCTTAATCAAAACCGAAAAGCTGTCGCTGCTTTTAAAGGAGACATTTTAAATCTATTTCTTCCAAGAGAAGATGAAATGATAGAGGAATATAACCTAGTCCATCCAGATTTACTTAAAAAGGAAGAAGCTTTTAAACTCATTAGTGCCATTGGCATCAAAGCTCCTTCCCGAAAAGATTATATTTATTCTGTCCTTCTCCCTACTTATAAAAACTCCTACTCAGTTATTAAAGAGTCTCACTTCCAAATTCTCTTCAATTATTTTTGTGAAAGCTCCAGTCAAGAAGCTGAAGAGCTTATTAAAGCTTTTTATTTTTCGTTTTTTTTAGAAGGCACCAATTTATCTTATTCTGGAAATTTTTGGCCTACTACAGTGTATTTCCCAACGCAAGCTTCAAAGAAATTTTTTAAGCCTACTACAAATACACACTTTATAGCCTTTAAAAAATATTTAAATTTAGTGGGTGAAAAAAGAGAGAAGCAACTGACTTTCTTCTTAGAGAAGCTAGGAGTAAAAAAAGACCCATCTGTTTATAACAATACTTATAAGAAAACGGGTTATAGAGAGGAAGAATATTACATTGAAGGTTTAGAAAATCTAATTGAAGATGTAGCAGAAAAAACGGATCAAGACTATTCCAGTTATTTATGGGATACTCTCTGTTCTTTTATTGAAAAGGGCCTATTATCTTCAGCGGTCTTGTATTTAAAAATTGGAAGACATAAAGAAGGACAACGGGCCTTAGAATATTCTCATGACACTCCCTCCCCTACTTTGGTGGCATTGAGAACAAAGAAGTGGCTTGTAGATTCTCAAGGGAATTTTGTTATAGCTACGGATCTTACAAAAGACAAATTAGCCTCTATCTATAATCTTAATCATCCAGAGGCTAATTCTTTGATTTCAATTTTGGGCATTAAAGATTCAGCCGACTGGAATTTAACGGATGAACAGCGCCAATACATTGAGATGGGAAGAAAGCTCGTTCAAATGGGAATGAGTCCATCTGAATTCGAAGACAAACTTAAAAGATTGGAAAAATTTGAACAAAGAAAAGAGACTTTTAGAAAAGAGCCCCAATCTAAAAATGCATCTTCTTCAACTTTTAAGGGTTCGTCTTCTAATCGTCAAACTCTCGGCGAAAGAAGCTCACTCCTCCCTCCTAAAAAAAGAAAAGTGATTCACGATATTCTTGATTATACTGAGGGAGCGATCAGTAAAGCCCCTGTTGATAGCGCAGAAGAGAGTGATCAAGATGATTACTTATCGGCTCCCGTGAATTACAGCAAGCGAATTGAAAGGGCAAAGAAAAAAAGCGCTGCAGAAATTGATCAGATCATTTACCTTGAAGAATTGTATGATCAAGCCAAAGAGAAGACACGCTACTCCTTTGGTTGGTTTAAAGCTCTTCTCGAATTGGAAATGCTTAAAAGCATAGAAGAGAATCGCAACCAAAAAGAGATCACCATTCACTTTTCCAAAGTGGAGCGCGAACCGGAAACTCTAAGAACCCTCATCTTGAAGCATCCCAATCGGCCTATTCCCCAATTCATCGAAGATCTTGGAGACATCCAACTAGTATTGGATATGGATCAAACTACCAAGACGATTCCGATTGAGGTTTCAAGCATTCAATCCTATACCTTGCGTGTCAAGATCAAAAAAAATGTGGACCTTGAAGAGATTGATTTCTCTACCGTCCATGCGGCTACCATTGAGGTAAAAAGCCCTGTATTTCTTTTAGAAAAGTTACAAGAAGCGTTTGAAACCTTGAAATATTCCGATGATTTTGATATGAGCAAGCATCTTCCTAAGAACATTGAATTTGTCTTTGGACCTCCAGGAACTGGAAAGACGACTCATTTAGTGACTGAACATCTTATTCCTTTGATGGAGAAAAAGTCTTCCTGTAAAGTTTTGGTGTTAACTCCAACTAATAAGGCTGCTGACGTTTTAGTCAATAAGATTATAGAGAAGGCTCCTAAGTTTTACGAAGACTGGCTTGTTCGATTTGGCTCAACGGGTGATGAAGAAATTGAACAAAGTTCAATTTTTGTAGAGAAGGATTTTGACATCAAAAATGCTTCCAAAAACGTCACCATTACGACTATATCTCGCTTTACCTATGACTTTTTCCTCCATCAGAATGCCATCATATTCCTCGATGAGGTGAAATGGGATTATATCATTATCGATGAAGCCTCCATGATTCCTCTAGTGAATATTATCTATCCTCTCTACAACAGGGCCCCTAAAAAATTTATTATTGCAGGAGATCCTTTCCAGATCGAACCTATTACTGCTGTTGATCTCTGGAAAGAAGAAAATATTTACACCTTAGTCGGACTCAACTCCTTTAAATCACGAAAAACTAAACCGCATAAGTATAAAGTCACGCCTTTAGAGACACAATATAGAAGTATTGAGACCATAGGAGAAATCTTTAGTCAGTTTAGCTATAACGGAATTTTAAAACATCATCGACCTTCTTGGACGAAAAAGTCACTTCGTCTCAAGGAAGGGCCAAAAATTGCTCCCTTAAACATCATTAAATTTCCGGTTAGTCCTTATGAAAGCATTTATCGATCAAAAAGACTTCAAAAAAGTAGTCCCTACCACATTTACTCTGCTCTTTTCACTTATGAATATGTTTCTTATTTATCTAACTTGATCGCTCAGGCAAATCCAAGAAAACCTTTTAAAATCGGAGTCATTGCTCCTTATCGTGCTCAAGCTGATTTAATAGATAAACTTATTGCTACTAAAACCTTTCCTAAGGAAATAGAGGTACAAGTAGGAACCATTCACGGCTTTCAAGGCGATGAATGCGACATCATCTTTGTGGTCTTCAATGCGCCTCCTACTATTTCAAGCTCCAAAAACATGTTTTTGAATAATCCTAACATCATCAACGTAGCTATCAGTCGAGCGCGTGATTATCTTTTCATTCTCATGCCAGATGACAACACCCAAAACGTAGATAAGTTGACTCAAGTAAAGAAACTCGAGAGGCTAATTAAAGATTCCAATTCTTGGACGGAGTCTTCTACAGCCCAACTAGAATCCATCATGTTTGGAACACCAAATTTCCTAGAGAACCATTCCTTTTCCACGAGTCATCAAGATGTGAATGTGTATGGTCTTCCCGAAAAGATCTATGAAATCCGCACCGAGGAAAATGCGATTGATTTGCAAATTCACCAGCCAAACGTAAACTTGGCAATTCGCTCAGTTTCCACAAATACGAGTTCTTTGACTAGCTCTGCCTCAACAAGTGTAAGTTCTTCTACTAATCGTGCAGAGCCTTCAACAAACTTCACTTTCACAAGTGCAAGTTCTTCGACTAATCCTGCTTCGAAAAGCACTAGTTCTTCCCCTAGCGTGGCTCCAATAAATACAAATTCTTCAGCCAACTCTACTTCAACAAGTACAAGTTCTTCCATTAACCCTGCTTCGAAAATAGATGAAGATGGCGATTTAATAGTGAATATTAGAAATTCTAAGGGGAAGCTCAGGGAATTTTACCTAGTTCCTTTTAGTGGAAAAGTTGAGCAGTATACGGATGAAAAATTAGTCCAAGGGTTTATTTTTCCCTTTGCTCAGCATAAAGATGCTCCAAAATATGCTACAGCCTGGGTTGATTTAAAAAATAGAACTCTTTTCATCTCTAAGTTCATATTCAACCTTTATGAGTGGTTTTTTACAGAAACTCCATACCTTGAACTTTGTAAAAGTAGACCTCGAATATAAGTCCTAAAACGAGAAACAAAAAAGACTGTTGAAAAAATCCAACAGTCAAAGAGGAGTGAATTTATAATTTCGCCTAGATTTTGGTAAGACTAACATTCCCTGCAAATGAATCGTTTTGACGCCATCACTTTCTATTCTGCTGATATAAGGACAATTCAATAGACTTAGGCTCGTAGATTTTTCACCTCCTTTTTTGTAAGAAATTTTAAAAAGTGAGATTGGAAAACAAAAAAAGCCCTTCCTAGCCAAGTTTCTAGGGAGGGCTTTTTAGTGTGAAGAAAGAAGTAATCACTTTCCTCTATTCTTTTATTCTTTCACTACTGTGTTACAGTTTGTTCGAAGTTTTTTACGTTCTCATTGGAACCAACCACAATGATGATATCGCCTTTTTCAAAGGTATAATCAGGATCGATTTCTTCAATGGTTGTTCCTTGATTGGTTTGAATCGCAATAATGGAAATTCCATAGCGATGGGGTAAAGAAAGCGATTTAAGCTTTTGGCCGGTAAAGTAGGAAGGTGCTTCAAGTTGAGCAATGTCGATGTTTCCTGACATAGAGAAATAGTCAATGACTTTTTTATTGCTCAATTGGTTTCCTAAACGGCGCCCCATTTCTTGTTCGGGATAAACAACTTGAGCTCCAAGTTTTTCTAAAATCGTGCCTTGATCTTTGGAGTTAGCCTTGGCAATAACGGTAGGTACTTTTAAATTTAAACAATAAAGGGTAGCTAAGATGTTTGCATCCATTTGTTCGCCAATAGCAATGATGGCTGTTTGACAATCACCCACACCAATTTCTTCTAAAGCAGCTTGATCGAGATGGGAAATGACGTAAGCATAATCCGTTAAAGAGCGAAGTTCTCGAACGCGATCTGGATCTTTATCAATGATCACCACATCTTGGCCGTTTTCAGAGAGTGTTTCGGCTACGGAGGTACCAAACCGTCCTAAACCGATCACGACATAGGCCGCACGATTGGGATTAAAGGATTTAAAATGCATTAAATATCCTCTTTCTAAACAATAATAGGAAATTAGCCAATGAGTACATTTTCTTCGGTATAACGAGCGTGAGGTTCTTCTCCATTGACAAGCAAGTTAGCGATGGTGACTGGCCCTAAGCGACCAATAAACATGCAAATCATTAAAATTCCCTTAGAAGCCCAACATAGGCTGGAAGTAATGCCACAAGAAGAGCCAACGGTCGCAAAGGCACTGACCACTTCCACTAAGATGGCACTTAAGCTAATCTGTGGTTCTAAAGCACAAAGTAGCGTGGTCGCTCCCATAACAGCACTCAAGCCAAAAAACAAGACAGTTGAAGCTTTCGTGAAAATTAAATTGGGAACGCGACGATAAAAGACACTGTCTTCATCATGCGCTGCCGTTGAAGAGATCGCTTTTAAACCAATCACAAAGGCTGTGGTCGTTTTAATACCACCCCCTGTAGAGTTTGGGGAAGCACCAATAAACATCAACATGATGAAAATCATGATTCCTCCATTGCTAAAGGAGGAGAGAGGAAAGGTTGAAAATCCCGCTGTTCGAGCCACTACAGATTGGGTAAAGGATTCAAGCCATGTTTGGGTAGTGGTGATCTTCAACAAAATCATTCCCCCCACTAATAACATGATGGTCATAAAGGTCGCAATCTTGGTGGTAAGCAAAAGCTTGTTCCATTTGAAACGCTTGCGCCACAAGTCCGACATCGCCACAAATCCAAAGCTTCCCAAAATAACCAATGCATCGATAGCTAAACAAAAAAAGGCATCATTAGTGTAGGGAATCAGAGATTCGCCTCCATGAAATACATCAAAACCAGCATTATTGAAAGCCGAAACAGCTAGAAAACAGGCATGACCAAACGCTTGACCAGGAGAGAAGTATTTTCCCAGTAAAGGCCATAAAATCAAAGCTCCAATGGCTTCGATGCTAAAGGTCATCCCCAAGATAATTTTAGCCACATGAACTACATCACGATAGCCAGATAAATTTTGGGCTTGGATAAAAAGGGATCGGGTTTTGAAACCAAGCCGCCCTCCTGCCATAAGGATCAATAAGATGCCTAATAACACAACCCCCATTCCACCAATTTGAATGAGACAAGCCAAAACCAAGCGGCCAAATAAACTAAAGGTGTCTCCAGGCGAAACAACAGTCAATCCCGTGACGCAAACGGCGCTCACCGCTTCAAAAAGAGCATCATAAAAGGAAAGAGAATGCCCTGCATTATGAGAAACGGGGAGCCACAACAAAAAGGCGCCGATAAAAATCACCCCCGCAAACCCTAGGACCATTAACCGAGCTGGCGAGGCTTTAAAAAACCACTGATACAATCGTCGAATAATGAACATTCAAGTCCTTTCTTTCGCTTTGTTTTCCAACAAAGAAGGCTTATCAAAATGACAGCCCATGAAGCGTAAGGCTTCTTTGGAAAGAATATAACATGATCCAAAACGGAGATTGCTTTTAGTTCCCAATTAAAGGAATCCTCATTAGAAAAAGGATCAATCCATCTCTAAAACGAAAAAGGACAAGACAAAAAAAACGATAGGTATTGCCTATCGCCCTTTTTTTAACCTGTGATGGAAAGACTAGAGTGGATTACGATCTCCTGCGTTTTTGTTTCCTGTGTAGGTTTTAAAAAGAGATCGCTTTCTTCTAAGTGAGAGATTACCTGAACGCTTTTAGCACTGGGGGCGGGATGATTAAGCCGTAGTGCGTGGCGTGCTTTAAGATGGGAGGCTTTTTTGGCTTTAGCCTTAGAAGAAGCCGTCTTATCCGAAATCTCTTTTTTTGCTTTATTTTTTGGAGTAGGAGAGGAGCAATCCTTTTTATCCCCTTTTTGTCTCTTTAAAGAATTATTTTGGTTGTTATATCGATTAGATGAAGAGGAATTTTTCGATTGTTTGGTTGAAGCTGGTTTTGAGTTTTTCGCTTTTTGAGCAGTTGTTTTTCCTTGAGCCGCTTTTGTTCCATGGGGAGTCTTATTTTTGGATGAAGCCTGATTTTTTGTATTCCTTGACTTTGAATGTGGTCTGGATGGAGCCGATTTTAAGGTGGGAGGGATCTTTTCTAAAGTAGAGGGATTAGGAGTCGTGACTAGATGCAACAATCCTACTTCTTCTAGTGCTTCCAAATCGTCTACTTGGCATTTTCCCATCTTTGCATGCGCCTTCGCCCGACGAAGGGCTTTACGCTTTCTCTTGGCATAGGGATTGTTGCGCCCAATGGATAGCTCGATGGAGTAAGGCCTTAAAATCTTCGCAATGGTTTGCGCATCAAAGTGAACCCGAAAGAGTTCAGGACCATAAGGCCTTTCAAAACAATCGGACAAATCAAGATCCGTGCGAATCTTTCCAAGCGTATAACAAATCTGCGCCATGGATTTTGCATCCAAGCGTTTATCATTGCCCTTGCGAGTAAGCACGGTGTAGGGACTGACTCCAATGCCCCACGAATTCCATAGACGAAAGAGCTGTTTACGATCTGCTTTAGTCTTAGCGGCTTCAATAGGAGCATACAGCTCTTCAATAGTGCGATAGTGTTCCGCCAATAAAATGGAACGACTTTCGCCCATTCCTGCTACTCCAGGAATATTATCGGAAGGATCACCAAAGAGTGATTTAATCATCGGCACCGAAGCCGGGGAGTAGCCAAACTCCTTTTTTAAGACTTTTTCATCCACCAAGACCACTCGACTAGGCAAAGAAGAAGGCATTTGATGAGCTCGACGCCATTGTTTGACCTTTTCCAAATCGGCCATACCATACCAAATTTGAATGCGGTCATTGATCAATTGAAAATAATCTTTATCACGGGTCAAAATGCGTACAGGTAAGTATGGAGCCATTTGGCAAGCAATACTTCCTGCAAAATCATCCGCCTCATAGCGCACATCGCGCACTTGGCAAATTCCAAGCTGCTTGCAAATGGTATAGGCGGTTTCAAATTGTTGACGCAAAGGAGAAGGAGTCGTTTGACGATTGGATTTATAGGCTGGCCAAAGCTCCTTGCGAAACGTATTGCGTCCAGCATCCCAACAGATGACTAAATGGGAGGGACGCTGAAAGGTCATGATTGTAAACAACGTGTGAAAAAACAAATCCAAAGCGTTGCAATAATGCCCTTGGGCATCTTGACGTAACAACACGGGATACATCGTTTCTTTTACTTCCTCGTTTTTTTCTTTGCGAATGGGTTTGGGCAAAGAAGCATAATAGCTAGTCGCTAAAAGCGAGGAGCCGTCTACAATCAAGAGAAAATCTTTTTTCATTATTAAGTTCTCCTGATTCAAAAGCGAAGAATCGCTTTGTATTTTTAGTCTCTTTTCACAAGCCATAATCCCGCCTTTATCGCTTGAACTTTTCGATTTCATCAATCAAAAAAGCTAAAAATTTAAAGTAAGAGACTCAAAGTACATATAATACAGGAAAATTTTCTTTGAAAAGGATTATCTCTTACATTTCACAAAAAATAATATAAAGTAATATCTTTAACGTGATTTTTGGAAATATAGATCTCTATCTTTTCTGTAAAATGGCTTATAAAAAAAGCCCCTAGTTTAAGACCAATTGATCTTTTGTAGATGGCTCTTTTTGAATTATATGGATGCCTACTTTTTAAATGTCTAATTTCTCCATAAAGCGATCTACATTTACAATTGCACGTTTATGAAAACCTTTACCAATACAATAGCCATCGCAATATGCTTTTACCTCAAAAGTATAAATACGTCCTTCTACTGATTTTAAACAGCTATAAATTTGGACTCTTTTTCCTAAAGCCGTAGGTCGATCGTGGCTTACGTCCAATGAAATACCAACATTCGTTTGCCCTTTTTCAAGTGGAATGAGTTCAAAGGAAGCTTCTTCCATCCAAGCAATCATACGAGGAGTTGCTAGGACAGGTAAAGCTCCACTTTTCATCGAAATGGCTAAATCTTCTGCTTCCACAGTGCGATATAAAACACAACATTTTTCCATCTCAAAAGTCCCTTCTTGACTATCCTATGGATATTAGTCTTTTTAAATTTTCAAAATCTTAAGTGGAAAGACAAAGGAATTCTCTTCTTCTTTTCCACATTTTTCCTTATTTAGAAAACGATTTAGAATCTCTGACTTCGATCAAAAATTCCGTCTTCCTTCTCAAGATTTTACGGCTCAAAGCGTACCCATCTTAGACTTCTAAAAGCAAGATTCTTACTCTTTTAGAGACAGAAACCACTTTCCTTTTACAAAACTCTAAAGAAAAGAAGATCTTCCTTTATTCAAAGCTATAGAGAACTCCCCAATCATTTCTTTTCCTTAAAAATGTCAAAGACTTTTCAGCCAAAAAATTCAAGATGAGATTTTCCTTGTCTAACTTCATGACAAAAAAGAGAGGCTTTAAACCTCTCTTCATTATTTTTAGTTTTTTAATCCATACCAAGCAATACCTTCATATTGCCAGTCTTGTTGGACAAGATTATCACGCTCTTCTTCACTCACAGTATATTGGTGAGATCCAGCTTCTTTACAATTAGGATTGTAAAGTCTATGTAACTGAACAATATCCTCACTATTGGAATCAGCGGAATAAAGACCAATTCCTTCTTGTTGCCAACCGTATTGAGCTAAAATATCATACTCATTTTTATCCATCGTATAGTGGTGATCTCCATTATTGGGATTCACCAAACGATAAATTGGGAAATCTGAGACTTCAGGTGAAGTCCACCCCTGTCCTTCATCGCTCCATCGACTATCTTTCAATAGTTCATTTCTCTCTGACTCGTTAGAGGTAAAGAAATGTTCTCCAGTTAGAGTATTGAAGAGTCGATATAAGGTTTTCTTGGCTGTAGAAGAAGCCACTGGTTTATCCATAGGATAATGGTAAGGCTTGCTTGAGCTGCTATTGCTACTTGGTCGAGTAGAGGAAGAAATAGAAGTCGTGTTATCAGTGCTAACAAATTCAATAGAAATGAGAGAAATTAAGTCACGAAGAATAAAAGTGCTGTTCCTGAAGAGAGGAAAACACCTAAAAAGATCTTAAAATCTTGCTCGTAAGAAAACTAGGTTAGAAACACAGCTTTTTTCTTTTAATCGATTTTTATTCCTTTTCTGGATCGAGAGGATTAGACAAAAATAAAAACTGAAAAGCTCAATGAACGTAAGCCTCTAGATAGAAAGAGGAAAATGAGCCAGATCAAAATCTAAATAAGGGACATACGTTTCTAACCGTCTTTAAGCTTAACCAATCTATAGCTCCATTAAAACCCGTCATTCATTTGATAAAGATAAAAGAGACTTTTATTTTTGAGTAGAAAGCTTATGAAGATTATCAATTTTAAGAGACATCGAATAGATATCTTTAGAAACATGATAGAGAGAATAGTTCATTCGAATTCGATTTCTTAAAGCCAGTTGGGTTCTATAGTAGAACACGAAAGTTATAGCAATAAAAAAAACACCTATTAGTAAGTCTGCCAAATAGTTATCGAGCTGGATCAAGAAGCTTGCTAATGCAACACACAATGCGATTATAAAGAGAATAAAAGAGGCTGTAGTCAGTTCTTTTGATAATCCCCAAACTTCCCTAAGTGTTTCAGTCTTTTGATTAAATCCATATATTTGGTTATGGTAAACACAAAATGCATAAACATAATTGTTATGTTCAGGATTATTGTGATCAAATCGTCCTAAATTTTTCATCTCAAAAATATATCTAGCATCGGCTCTAAAAGCTCGTAGTTTAAAATAACTATTGAAAGGATATTGAATACGAAATGAATGTCTCTCGAGACATTTTAAAGATCCTTCAATCATTTGATTTTCCTTAAAGTTAAAGAAAGATTGTCCTAAAAATTGCAATATCAAGCCCAATATATAAGCTATCATTAAATAAAATAAAACCACAAAAATCGCATAAATTATTCCCTGATTTTTGCCACCCTTAAAAAGGATAGAAAGAATAATATCGTTTATAGAAAATAAATTTACAGGATATAAAATGATAAGTGTTCCAAATATAAAATATGTACCAGAAATAATAGGATTTAGAAAATCATAAACATTAAATCTAGCCGTAATTTCTTTTAAATCGCTCATATTAACACCACTCCAAAAAGATATCATCATTTTATCTTATACTTAAAATTTGGTCAAACGTTTAAAAATAAATCAGTAATAAAATATTTATTGGAAATCATGAATTTAATTCCATAAAAGTTTATTAAATCCTGAAAAAATCTTTTTTTCTTTCATCGGACGCTCATTGAGATAATCCTATTTGTATCGTAGTAGCAAATCATATTCAGAACGTTTTTGAGCTTGTTGGTGGTATGATTTAAGTCACTTTTTTAAATTTGCTTACTCCTTCCAGAAACAACAAGTACAAAAATATTGGAAGGCATAGATCTTCCTATTAGCTAGAATAAGGTTGAGAGTTAGATAAAACTTAGAAGTTTCCATCTCTAGCTATACTCGTTCGGCAAGGATTAAAAGATTGAAAAATTTTGATTGCTCCTAACTTGGAAGATAGTATTCATCCTTTTTAGTTCAATGGATCTTGAATAAGTTCATAGACTTGATTACAGAAAGATAGACCTTAGAAAATTCGGGTTCAAAAATACTGGATTAGTGGCTCAAATTTATTTCATTTTTGAACCGTTTTTACTTTAGATATCCTTCTTTATCAAACTAAGTGAATCAATTCACTTGTATAATCGTTCCATTAAAACATTACATGACAAAAGTTTATAGTTCAAAAAGTATAGTTTAACTAACTATCTATATACTATGTCTCGAGCCAAGTTATTTAAAATGAATAAAAGGAAGGAGATGAGGATATACTTTGTTCGTATGCTAGTCCTAACTCCCTCTTTATCCTCGCTTGATCTATAAATAAAGGATTATATCTATAATCTATCACTATAAATTGAGGTAAAATTTAGAAAAAAACTTAAGTTAATCCTTAAAAACTCATTAGAAATGATGATCCAAGAGAGTTATACGGTATTCTTTGAAGAAAGATAAAACAAAAGACTCAGAGAGAACTTTTAAAAGTTCTACTCTGAGTCTTTTTAAGAGAAAAAAACTCTAGTGTTTTCTTTGGCTATAGCATATTCCTACTCCCAAACATAATATGGCTACACAGAAGAGTATGGCCCAGAATCTTACATTGGTTTCTGTACTCGTTAAAGCATTGGAACCATTGTTAGAAGCTGGAGTTTTACTCGTCGTTACGGATGTTTTATTGGAAGAAGGATTGTTTATATTGTTATTTGTAATGTTTGTATTATTGTTTGTGATATTCGTCGTTCCACCTGGAGTGGTCGTAGTGGTGGGAGGAGTGGGTGTTGGTATTTTTGACTCTACTGGTTCTCGAATATCGACTTCATTGGATGGAACTTGTCCTGTTGGATTGTTTGGATCTTCTCCATAGGTAGCTGTTCCAATATTGGGCCATAAAGTCGTTGCCTCTACATTAGGAACTTGTACCTTGAAAGTAACTTCTACGACTTCTAATGGCTCTAAAGTTCCTATCGTCCAAATAATCGTTTTCCCTTCGACTTGAATGGTTCCTTTCGTGGTAGATTGATCTAATAATGTAAGTTGGGCTCCACTTCCCAATGGGGATGGAATCGTATCTCTTATCACTACATTTGGAACAGAATTCATTGTTTTATTCGTGAGCGTTAAACGATATTCAATAATATCATTCGCTTGAACGGGCATAGGATCGTTTCTTCCATGCGTATTCCATGGTTCAGCCGTCGTTCCGATTACTTTTCTCTGTTCTTTTAGAAGAGAAAGATCCATGGCTGGATTCGTAGAGCTATCTACTTTATTGGAATCTACACTATCTGTAGGATTGTTTGGATTTGGGCCAAATGCAGCATGAGCGACGTTCTCCCATAAAGTATTTCCACTTACCTGAGGAACGATAACTTTAAATGTCACACTCTTACTTGCTCCACTTGTTCCTTGTCGAGTTAATGTTCCTACCTTCCAAGTAAGCTCTGTGCCATTTATCGTTACATCTTGTCCTATTAAAGAGGTCTGATCTAAGACAAGTTGAGCATCGGTTCCTTCTGGAACTGGAATGGTATCCTTAATTACCACATTTTGAGCAGAAGTGTTTGAAGTATTGGAGGCTGTAATTTGATATTCAATGATGTCTCCTGGACTTACTGCCATTGGATTATTTCTATCAAATTTATTCCAAGCCGAAGTCACACCTTCAGAAATTTTTCGCTGCTCTTTCACTAAAGAAATAGATGGTTTACTGGAAGAACCGCCACCTCCTCCACCTCCAGAAGAAGTAGATTCTTTACTATCTACTTTATTCGATGGAATTGGCTTAGAAGGTGTATTGGGTTCAGAGTCAAAGGTAGCATACGCTATATTTTCCCAAACCGTATCTTCACTGACTTGAGGAACCTTGACTTTAAAGGTTACACTTTTGCTTTCTCCAATATCTAAATCTCCTACCTTCCATGTCAGCTTCTTTTCTGTTTGATTTATATATACATTTGAACCTAAAGACGTTTCATCAAGCACAAGTAAAGCTGTTCCTTGAATTGGAGTAGGAATCGTATCTTCAATTACTACATTTTGAGCGATTACTTTTGAAGTATTAGAAACTGTAACTTTATATTCAATTACATCATTGGCTCCTACACTCATAGGATTACTAATATCTTGCCTGTTCCATCCTAAAGGAGTTCCGTTCGTAATCCTTTGTTGTTCTTTAAAAATTATAATATTTGGATCATTTGGACTTTCTTTAGTAGTCACTTCATTTGAATCTTTTGTTTTACGATCTTCAGGAGGACCAGATGTAACTGTAGCTACGTTTGTCCAAGTCGTCGTATCAATTACATCTGGAACATTTACTTTAAAGGTAACAGACTGGGTAGAATTAGGAGCTAAATCGCCAAGATTCCAAGTAATCGTATTCCCTTGTAAA
>JAAVAY010000126.1 GCA_014803815.1 Allobaculum sp.
AACGAAGTAGAGTCATTGAATAGATCTCTTCACTTACAGACGAAAGGATCTTATTCACAACGACTCTACTCCCTCTTTTTTAAAAGGAGAAACAGAGAAATGTCCCTTGCCTTGAATGGTGCGAGTGAAGACACCCTTTAAAGGATGCGGGACTTTAGGAGGCATAATCATGAAATTTAGAAATAAAGTATTGAGTGCTGCTCTAGGGTTGTGCTTTCTTTTGCCGCAGGGATCCTCTGCTGTTTTTGCAAAAGAAGCGATTTCCTCAAGCCCAATGGCTCAAGGCAGCTTATTAAATATTCCAGTGGTCTTTAAAGAAGACATTCAAACCAATTCCGTGGATTTAATCCATAATGAAGGAGAAGTCGAAAAGTACAGCGCTGGAACCTTAGTTGGCTACAACCTCAATGGAACAGTGGAAGTGAAAGTGGACGATCAAATCGTTCACGTTGAACCATCCACGTTAGCTATTTCTGAAGAAGAAAAAGAAAAACTTCGCATTCAACAAGAACGCGAAGCTGAAGAAAAAAACATCCGTGAAGATGCGCAAGCTAAAATCGCGGCGGATAAAAAAGTAGCGGCCAATGTAAAAGACGATGCCGTTACGCTTGATGAGTTGGATGAGGGAGAAGAAGTAGAACTCGAAGTGGAAAGCACCTATGAATGGAACGGACCCGTCTTGACGCGTTCAGCGGGTGTTAACCAGGGCCCTTCGGGGAAAGAAACCTACTATAACTTACCCATGCAAGGTGTCATCTCCATCATGCGTTCAATTGGAAACAACGATGAATATTGGGTGCGTGAAGATGGGGTGAAAATGCTTGGCGATTACGTCATGGTCGCAGCTCACCTGCCTACTCGTCCCCGTGGCTCTTTAATTCCGACCTCGCTTGGAATGGGCATCGTTTGTGATACAGGAACTTTTGCGCTATCCAACCACACGCAACTCGATATTGCGGTCGCTTGGTAGCCTAAAAAGAAAGCTTCATGCTAAGGAAAATCCAAAGCATGAAGCTTTTTTTGTCTAAAAATTTTAGGCGCTCATTTTTTCCTCATAGTTCAAGGAAGAATAGGTAATGGGGTTTGGAATCCAAGTATCGGTATGGGATTGAACAGGTTTTACATCAAACCAGTCTTCAAGATCCCGTGCGACTAACGTTTCAATGTAGTGGGATAAGCGTTGACGGCTTTTCGTATCGGTTTTACGAAGCTCTCTTTCTGTTTCCGGATCAAATTGAATTTGGATCATCGAATACCGCGGCGAAAAGATCGAAATTTTTCGCCGATACTCCTTTCTGTCTACCATGGTTTTAGAAAAAAGGTAGGAAATAGGGTTACCAAAGAAAATACGTTGTCTTGATCGAAAAGCCAGGTGGAAAGGGGATTGCTTTTCGATGCTCGAATCAAGACACAAGCTATGGAATACAACAAAACTAGAAATTTTAGCATGAAAACCTATTTTGGAAACCCATATCTTGGGTTCAATTTCATTTTAATCGATTTTTATCCCATTTAACTTACAAAAAGAAGAGAATTTTCAAATCATGAAAACGGTATGATTTTGATAAAAAAAGAGAATGGATTTTATGGGTCAAATCCCCTTTGATTAGGGCCTTTTTCTCTTTGTCTAAAGAGATCATAAAGAGTAGATTTTCCCTAAAATGAAACAAAATGAAAAAAAAGACTCCTTGAAGGCACAAGGAGCCTTAAATTTTTTCGGACTGTTTTTGAGAAAGAGAAGAAGTGGAAGAAAGGGTGGAATCAGGAAGCTTATTCGTAGCCGGAGCTTCGATTTCCTTAGGAACTTCTACCGATTCAAGAGCGGGCTGTTGCAACCGATTGGGACGTAAATTCAACCACGCCATGAGAAGGCCCATCGCTAAAGCAGGAAGATAGGAAAGCCATGTAAAGTGAAACAACATCCAAACACAATAGACTAAAGGAATAATGGCTGCGGCGACCTTTACCCCTTTTTTTAAAAGCAAAGCGATTCCTCCAGAAGCTAAAGCTACGATTCCAGGAAGAGGCGCATACAAAATATACGTCGCACACACTACCGCGACTCCTTTTCCCCCTTCAAAGTGATGCCAAATGGGAAAACAATGGCCAAGCATGACTCCAATACCTGTATAAAGAGCAATCACATGGCCCCAATGTGGAAATAAGTATTCACAAAGCAAAATGGCGACTGCCGTTTTTAAAATGTCCCCGATCAAAACGATTGCTCCAGCACTCTTCCCCATAATTTTGATTGTATTGGTCATCCCTGGATTACCAGAGCCATGATCAAATGGATTTTTATTTTTAAAATGGCCCAGAATGGAGGCTGGAAGAATATTGCCAAAGGCATAGCCAATGAGCGCACTATAGAGGAGATCCATATAAGTTGTTAAAAGCATAAGCATTCGGAATGGAGATCCATCTAAAAATATGGCAGGAAAACCGAATTTCTCCTTTCTATCTCTTCTATTTTCTCCACATTACATTCCTTTTTTATTTTCTTACGACCCAATTTGGAATCACTTAAAACATTTGTTTCAATTTTAGGCGTTTTTGTCCAAGAAGAAAACAGACCTTAAACCTTAAAGGTAGTTTCTAGAGTAGAGATCTCAAAGAAGAAAAAGCATGGTTTGGACCACCAAAATAGAGCGCTAAAACTTCTATCTCTTTTAGTCTTTGAATAAATACAAAAAACAGCCTGTCTAGAGCAACAAGCTGTTTTGAGGAATTACTTTTTCATAGGAGAAATTTCAATCGTTTTTTCCAAAGAATCTTCAATAATCAAAGTATCTTGCACAACTTGGCTTTCTTCCCCAGCCAAAAGGGAAGAGTCTTTGTTAATTGAAGTTTCATCTAGTGAAGATTGTTCACTGTCTGGCTTAATGGGTTGAGAAGCAACCAATTCCGCTACGGAAGAGGGACTAGAAGAGACTTGCTCTTCAGTCACGGGTTGCTTTTGTTTTCTCTTAGCAAAAGATTGAAAGAAGGGATTGAGTGGTTCATCCATTGTATTTTCGACCAGATCCACTTGGGTATCGTAAATCACATCATCAATCGTAATCGGTTCAGACTCTTCTAAAGACGGTTGCGCTTTTTGACTGGGTTGCAAAGAGTCTGAAGAATCCAAGTCAGAAGAATCGGAAACTTTTTGGGTTTCAAGGCGGTGAATGACTGGTTTCCGCGGTTTAGAGTTGGATTTTCCTTTAGTGAGGCCAAAGAACCAACAACATCCCGCAAAAAGAGAAAAGGTGATCAAATAGCCAGCACTGATATCGCTTAAGAAATGGGCTCCTACAACCAAGCGGCTAAACATCGTAAACCAACTCAATACCAAAGCGAGTCCCATCACAATATTTTCATTGCCTTTTTGTGTATAAACTGGGATCAAAGCCCATAAAAAGAGGCAGGTCACGGATTGCGAATGGCCTGAAGGAAAAGAACGGAAAAAGTCGTGTTCTTGTTCATAAAGCGCCGCAAATTGCGTTTTAAGAGAGCGATCGATGGAATACCAAGGAACAAAGGGAACTTCGCCTCCCGTTTCAGCGATCACAAAGTAGCGCGGCCGTACCCATAAGCGCTTAGCGACTTGAACGACCACAAGCGAACCAAGACAAACGATCAATAAAATCCAGATGCACTGAATTTTATCTTTCCGTGAGGTATGCCGCATGAGGAAGTAATACACCAGCGCTGGTAAAGTGCTCAAAAGTAAACCGATGACCCACGCCATTTTCCAATCCATGGCCATCTCATCGACAAATGAATCCCCCATATAAACAGGGCCAATGAGCAATAAAAAGAAGCCAAGCACCCAGCCGGGAATGGAGTTGCTTGTACCATTGAGAACATCAATGATCAAAAATCCTGCCGCACCAATACACCAGAAAATTGGGGCTGGGCCAGCCGCGGCTAAAAACTGCGCCCAGAAAACATCAGGGTGATACAACATTTGATCCAACGGCAAATCGATAAATGTGCCTAAAATCAACCCCAATAAGCCTAATGCAAGACAAACGAGTAGCCACACATTAGAGATTCGAATTTTTCTTTGCGTTTCCATGGGGTTATTTTACCAAAATTTTCACAAAGTGACTGTTTCCCTTTACGAAAGGCCATCGCTTAATACACTTTTGAGAAAACTAGAAGAAAAGTTTTGGAACAATCTTCTGCTTTTTTTCTTTTTCTTTAGACTTGAGGGATAGAGTGAGATCCCATAAAAGACGAAGGTCTTTGGGATCTTTCTCATTTTTAGGGAAGAATTGGAAAAGAATAAAAAGGTAGGCTTAAAACGGGAAGATCGAGCGGGCTTTTTGGCACATTTCCCCTAAAAAATCCAATACCATTGAAGTGGATTTAAGGGAAGGAAGATGCTATAGCCTCTTTTTTTAAAACAAAAGGAAAAGGCTCGATCAACTTCGCACCACCTTCTATCCAACAACGCTCCCCAAAAAAGGAAACAAGTGGATATGATTCCAACAGTTTGGCTGTCCTTATCTTATAGACCTTGTTTCCACTTGATATTTAGGTCTATAAGCTTTCCTGGCCAAACGCTCTGGAAAGGAGAAACTATATGGCCGCGTTGGCTCCATGGATTGCGATTGGCATCTTTCTACTCATGTTTATCCTGATCATTATGGATAAATGGCCCCATCACTACATTACCCTTATTTGTGGCTTAGCCACTTTAGTTCTGGTGTTTGCCCTTTGCCTACAGTCGTGGGATGCAATCGTTGAAACCTTGAATGTACAAAGCATTTTCACCCCTTCGTTCTGGCGTGTTGCCTCAGAAAGTGCTGAATCCTCTTCAGGCATTAACTGGTCAACCATCATCTTTATTGCTGGCATGATGGCTATGGTCGAAGGAATGGCCGAAGCTGGCTTTTTCCAATGGCTGTGCTTAAAGCTAGCCAAGCTGGTGCACTACAAAGCCTCTTCGATCTTTGTGGTATTTACCATTATGTCAGCCGTGCTTTCCATGTTTATTGATTCCATCACCGTTATTTTGTTTTTAGCGGCGGTAACGGTGGAACTGGCTCGCATTTTGAAATTTAATCCCGTTCCGGTGATCTTAGCGGAAATCTTCTGCTCGAATCTTGGCGGTTCGGCGACGATGTGTGGCGATCCCCCAAACATCATCATCGGAACTTCGCTTGGTTTAACCTTCTTTGACTTCATCAGCAATACGGGTATCATCGCTTTGATTTCGTTAGTTGCTGTGATGATTTACTTCTGGTTTTGTTTCCACAAAGAACTTCAAGAAGCCGATAAGCAAGAAATTGATCCTAAAACTCTTCCTAAGCCCGAAGAAGCCATTAAAAATCAAACGGCTTTTATCGTATCGATTTTGATTTTCCTCTGTGCCGTGGTTTTGCTCGTCAGCCACGCCTCTACGGGTTTAACTGTAGCGTTTATTGGCACTTTTATTGCGCTTGTGACTTTGATTTGCAACTACAAAAAAGCAGGGGTGATCTTAAAACGCGTCGATTATAAAACGTTGCTTTTCTTCATCGGCTTATTTGTCGTTGTGGGTGGTTTGGAAAAAACTGGTGTTTTAGAACGAATTGCCTATTTCATCGCTGAGGTATCTGGCGGTAATATTATTTTAGTCATTGTCATTATTTTGTGGATTTCTGCCTTAGCCAGTGCTTTTGTTGACAACATTCCATTCTCAGCTACGATGATTCCGATTATTACTACCTTGTCCCAAACCCAAGGCATCAACATTCGTGTATTGGCTTGGACTTTGAGTATCGGAACGGATATTGGTGGTTCAGCTACTCCTATTGGTGCGAGTGCCAACGTTGTCGGCACTGCTGTAGCTATGAAAAATGGATATCCCATTGGCTGGAAGGAATATTGTAAATACGCGGTTCCAGCGACCATTTTGGTTTTAGCGATCTCCACGGCTGTGATTTTGATTCGTTATGTATTCATGTAGCAGTGTAGGGAGGCTAATCACACAATGGAAAATCAATTGATTATTTCGATTGACCGTGAATTTGGAAGCGGAGGACGCGAAATTGCTGATCTTTTAGGCAAACGCTTAAAACTGCCCGTATATGAAAAAAACATCTTGGAAAATCTCGGGCTTCCCCGTCAACAAGATGTTCAAGATCTCTACTATTGTGATGAATCTCCTCGTTGGAAATTGACTAGCCGTACCGTGCGAGGACTCACCAATTCCAACGAAGCCGCTCTTGCCACTTTAGAATTCGAATTTTTACGCGATAAGGCAAAAGCTGGGGACTCTTTTATCATCCTTGGTCATTGTGCCGAAGAAGTCCTCAAAGAGTATCCTTCGATGGTTTCTTTCTTCATTTCAGCTGATGAAGCCTTCAAATTGCCCCGTATCATGAAAGAACACAATGTGGATTTAGAGAGTGCGAAAGCGATGATGCGCACCCACAACAAAAAGCGAAAAAACTATCACAACAGCTATTGCGACCTGAAGTGGGGCGATTCAAGAAATTATGACATCTGCCTCCGTTCGGATATGCTTGGCTGTGATCGATCAGCTGCTTTTTTGATCGACTACATCGAAGAAAAGCATCCTGAGCTTTTTCATCATCACACCCACAAATAGTATTGAGCCTTGCACTAGGTCGGAGTCTATCCGGCCTTTTTCTTTTGGAAAAAGACCATATCAATCCCCTTATGAGCCAAGATAAGATATAGTGAAAGATAGTTTAAAACAAAGGAGAACTCTCTTATGGTAGAAGCATCTGTCTATCTTCCCTTCGAATCCATTCAAAATTGTCGCGATTTAGCTGGCATGAAAACAGAGTCTGGTTTGGTCATCAAACCAGGGTGCTTGTTGCGTTCGGCGGATTTAGCCCATGCGAATGTTCATGATTTATTGACGCTAGAATACATGAATATTCAGGATGTCATCGATTTACGTACACATGGTGAAATTCTTCTTCATCCCGATCGTCCCATTCCAAATGCTTCACATTATCACGCGAGTATTTACAACATTTCAGATATTGAAAAAGATACGGGTGGAGCAGCGAAAACCCTTTATGATGTGTTCGAAGATTCCTTAGAACTCGCTCAAGAGGTATACCGTATTTGTGTAACCGATCCAAAGTCGATTTTGGCTTGGCGAAAATTTTTCCAAGTCTTGTTAGCCGCTCCAGCTGGAACACTTTTTCATTGCACCCAAGGCAAAGACCGTACAGGAATTGGCGCTGCACTTCTTGAAACCGCTCTTGGTGTCAACAAAGCGACTATTTTAGCCGATTACCTTCAAACTAATTTGTACACTCGTCCCGAAGCCACACGAGATAGTTTTTGGGCCGAAGAAATCTTAGGCAGTCATGACAAAATGGTGGAATCGGATATCGATACTTATCTGTATGCGCACAAATCTTGTTTTGAAGCCGCTAGCCATGCCATTGAAGAAAGATGGGGTTCTTGGATGAACTATCTTCACGAGGCCATTGGTTTAACGGATGAAGACATTGCTACCTTACGTCATAAATATCTTGAAACACCAAAACAAGCGGCCTTGGCTTTAGACTAAAGCGAAAAAACGATTCGTCAAAAAGCGAATCGTTTTTTCGGAGGCCTATTCTGATGATTATTTTGATTACTGGGGCTTCTCATACTGGAAAAACTTTACTGGCGCAAAAACTTTTAGAAAAGTATCAATTTCCTGTTTTGTCTTTAGATCTTTTGAAGATGGGACTCATCCGAAGTGGAAATACTCTCTTAACTCCAGAAGACGATTCAGAATTAACGAATTATTTATGGCCTATCACTAAAGAAATAATCAAAACCGCGATCGAAAACAATCAAAATCTCATTGTGGAAGGCTGTTACATTCCCCTGAATTGGCGCAAGGATTTTGACGAATTTTATCTATCCTCTATCCAATTTATATGTCTTATCTTGAGCGAAAACTATATTCGAAACCATTTTGATATCATCAAACGTTATGCCAACGTAA
This sequence comes from Allobaculum sp., assembly GCA_014803815.1. The sequence goes on from JAAVAY010000126.1 coordinate 7,952, forward strand.
TCGAACACCGCTTAGAGGATGAAGATTGTACTCTTGAAAGAGTACTTGAGGACAATATCCAGTATTTGAGTTTAGCTCAAAAATAT
>JAAVAY010000127.1 GCA_014803815.1 Allobaculum sp.
AAAGTTTTGTTGGCTATTCGGCTGTGTACGATTTATCTATAATCGATGCTGACAAAATCAAGCCCTACGAAAAAAACAAACAAAAACTTAATAACACTCCTGCACAGTACAAATCGGAATTCGAGTGGCTGAATCTGATGACTGTAATGGTTCTTGAGAACAAAGGAGAAAACGAAAGTGCCGAGTAAAGAGAATCGGCTTCTACCTTCTGATCGAAAGTTCTTACTCACAGTAGAAGAAGCTTTCGATTATTTCTTATTTCAATATTTCATCCAAAAGAATTCGAACCATCACAGACGATCCAGAAGGTATGAGCTGCGTATTATTCGTTGGTCGGCAAAGATTAGTAAAAAGAAAAGAAATGGAAAAGTTTTTAACTTCACAATACGAACTTTGAAATAGCACCTTAACCCATATACGTATCCACTATGTATATGGGTTATTTTGGTTGTTATTCGAAGTTAGAAAGGAAACGAATGGCAAACAGAAAAGACTCAAAAGGAAGAGTCTTAAAAGCAGGTGAGCGCCAACGCTCTGATTTGACATATGAATATAGGTATCAAGATAGAGATGGGAAACGAAAAAGTATTTATGCTCAAGATTTAAAAAGTCTTCGAGAAAAAGAAAAAGAGATTCAAAAGATGCTAGACCGTGGAGTCAGTTTAGAGGCAAACAAAGTCTTGTTTGGTGATCTAGTAGACGAATATGCTTCCCTTAAGCACTACGAAAACGAAGGAAGTATGAAGACTTTTAACAATCATGTAAAGATCGTTAAATCTCATAGAATTTCTAAAAAAAGAATTTCTACTCTTACAAAAGCTGATGGGAAATCTTTCTTAATAGAATTAAATGTCACTTATTCTGATTCAATGGTAAAAAAAGTAGGTTCTATTTGTAGAAATGCTTTTGAATACGCTATTGATAAAGAACTTGTTACTAAAAACCCTTTCAATTTTCCTTTAAATTCAGTTTTAAGAGGAAAGAAAAAGGAAGTTACTGCTTTTACTGAAGATGAGTTTAATTCCCTAATAAAAGAGATGAAGGAATCAAAATTCTACAGTTATTACGTTCCTCATTTTATCTTCTTGAAAGAAACAGGATTAAGAATCTCAGAATTTTTGGGATTAACTTTAAAAGATATTGACTTGGAAAATAAACTCGTTTCCGTAAACCAACAAATTCAAAGAGATTTAACTGACTATAGCAAAGTATATTTTTGTGGATTAAAGACCAAAAGTTCAAAGGCAAGAATTCCTTTAAGTTCTGCGGCTGAAGAAGCAGTAAGACAACTTATAGCCAATTGTAAAGACCCAATAACTTTAAAGGATAAAAATGAGAAGACCTCCCGAGCTGGATTGTCACTAAAACTGGACTTCTAAGACCAGCCAAGGAATGGAGACAAATTTTTAAAGACATTGAAAATTGGTATAACAAAAATCATCCTGAATCTCCTATTAAAATTCATCCTCACAAATTTCGGCATACCGCTGCAACGTCTCTATTGAGACAAGGATTAAGTGTAACCTCTACGCAAAAAATGTTACGTCACTCCACTCCAGATATGACTCTTAATGTCTATACGCATTTATCGGATGAGGATTTAAATAACGAATTCAGATCTATAATCAAGTAAAATAGAGGCTTAAAAATTTACCCCAAATTAGGGGAAATCAGGGAAAAAGAGAGAGCCTAATAGCTCCTAAATAAGCATTTAAAAAGATTCACCAGAAATAAAAAAATTCTAATCTTTCCTTTAAATAAAGCTATTTAGGGAAGGATTAGAATAATTTATAATCAATAATGGTGGAACATGGGGGGATCGAACCCCCGACCTCATGGCTGCCAGCCATGCGCTCTCCCAGCTGAGCTAATGCCCCATTGGTGGAGATGGCGAGAATCGAACTCGCGTCTAAGTAAGACTCCACGAATTAGCGTTTACAGCTTATTCTGTCTAAAAAACTCTAATGTTGGACAGACACAAACATTTAGAGGGTTGGCTGTAGATTTTCGTGTAAGCGATCCAGCCCAAGGCTTACCTTATCTTCTTTGTGCTAACAATTCAAACTATAAGACAGCAAACTCATTTGAATCGACTGCAGAACAATTTAAGTTCGATTAAGCAGCAAAGGCAACAGCACGGTTTGTACCATAGCTGTAACCATAGTTATAAGAATTAGCGTTTCTTTTAATAATTTTTTACGGAATTACCCGGCTGTGGCTAAGTCCAAGCCATTACTTATCGAATGCCAGAAACATCCCCGGCAAGTTATTGTATACTTCAAGTTCAAGATAAAATTATCTCTTGAACCGTCGATATAGTACTATACTTTCAATTCTTTGGCAAGGACTAATAGCGCTCTTTTACAAGTTTTCGAATCTCTCGTTCTACATCTCGCTTTTTTGCACTCTCACGTTTATCGTGTAAATTTTTACCACGAGCCACTGCAATTTCCATTTTGCATAAGCCGTGGGTGATATAAATATTAAGAGGAATAAGGGTAAGGCCTTTTAGACGTACGGCTTGATCGAGCTTTAAGATTTCTCGTTTGTGAAGCAATAAGCGCCGATCTCGTACTTCGTCATGGTTGAATCGATTTCCAAATTCATAAGGAGAAATGTGCATTCCTTTGATAATCGCTTGACCATCGCGAATGGAAATATAGGCATCTTTGAGTTGCACTTTTCCTTGACGAATGCTTTTAATTTCTGTGCCTTTGAGTTCAATCCCTGCTTCATAGCGATCTAATAATTCATATTCATGTCTTGCTTTGCGATTGACTGCAATCATTTTTACTGGTTTATTCGCCATGAGGATCCTCCTTACTTTAAGGTAAAAGAAATGCTAAACCAAAAGCACACAAAGTATAGCAGATAAAGCGGCAATTTTTATGTTTTGACCTTATTCAATCTCACAAAAAGTGGGAAGCCCTAGCCTAGAGCTCCCCCAATTCAATCGTTTGTGGGCGGATTAACTGTTAAGCGTCTCGTTTCTCGCAAGGCACATATACAAGTTCAATATCGTAACCTAAGGCTTCCATCATTTGGATGAATGTTTTGTTTAACAGTCCATCCTTTTTCTTGATGATTCTGTTTACATATTGAGATGTAGTACCAATCTTCGTACCAAGACGTTCTTGGGTATATCCGCCTTCGAGAATTTTCACTTTAATGTCTACTTCAATATTATTTTTGACCATAAAGTTCTTTCTCACTCCTCGTTCTTTATACTACTGAGAAAGATTAAAAAATCAATATTTTGAAAGATTTTAAACAAAAAAACTATACCCATTTAATTGATATCTTCATACTTAATAGGTTAGTGGATAAAGGTTAGCCTTCCTTCATAATTTTAAAAGCAGATCCATTCTTTCTTTCCTAAAACGTCTAAGGAAAGGATTTCCTTATATTTTAAGCTTTTTTAAAGAACTATTTTCTTTTAAAAGGGAAGAAAAAGAGTTTAGTGGGATCAATCTTTGAAAAAGGATTAAGAAATCCTTTTAGGATAGAGCCACTTCTTTCAATTTATTTTTCTTCTATTGGACATAAAAAAATGAGATAGAGAGTTGCCCTATCTCATGAATATGATTGACTTTATTTTTTGAGTTCGTCTTTTACTTTATCGGTTGCGTCTGTTACGTCTTTTTTAACGTCAGCAGCGGCGGCTTCTACGTGATCTTTTACTTTTGTCGCATCTTCTTTGACATCAGCAGAAACTTTCGCAGCTTCTGCTTTTACATCCGCAGCAGCTTTTTCTACATCCGCTTTAGCATCTGCGGTTACTTTTTCAGCATCGGTTTTTGCTTTAGAAGTGAAGCTTTCGGCTGCATCTTTTACTTGAGCGGCCGATTTTTCAACACTCGCCTCTACTTTTTTGGCATCATCTTTTGCGACAGCAACTCCTTTATTTACAGCACCTTTTACACTCTCAGAAATACGTTGGGCTTGATCTTTCACACTAGCTAAACCTTTATCGAAGTTAGATTTTACTTCATTTCCAAAAGCTTCGACTTTTGATTTGGCTTCCGAAGCATCTTTTTTCACATCTGCATCTGCTTTTGCTACGTCTTCTTTTGCATCATTCACATCTTTTTTGATATCAGCTTTTGCTTTATCAGCATCGTTGGCGAGATCTTCTTTGATTTGATCTGCTTTTGCAGCAGCTTTAGCGCTATCGGCTTCTAAGTGATTGTTGACTTTATTGATCTCTTTGTCAGCGTCTGCTTCTACTTTAGATTTATCGCTTTCAAATTTTTCTTTGATTTTCTCAGCGTCTTTTTTTACGTTCTCTTCAAATTTTTCCCATTCTTTTTTGATGTCATTTCCTAATTCAGAGAAGAAATTGCTCATAGTTTATTCGGCAAGGGTAGCTACCTAAAGTAGAGAGGAATTGCCGAACCTCCTTTCGATCAGATATCCTTTTCATTCCTCAAGAAAAAAAATCCTCTTTTCGCTGCCATTAACATTGGAAAAGAGTAAAATCCTTCATTATTAAAACTTTCTTGACCTTCACATTATACGTAAAAAATAGCTATTTCTTGGAAATATGCTCACTCTTTTTCTGGAAGAATTTCTAGAGCGAGAAAGTTTAGAAATCGGCTTTTTCTCATTAAAAAATGTCTAGTAAAATTCTACTAGATTCAAAAGAGGCAAAGACTGGAAGAAGAGATACGCAAAAAAGCGACTGGAAAAACCGTCGCTTTTTGATAACCGCCTTAAAGAGTAGCGGCTTTAGCTAAAAATTCACTTTCAGGAACAATAGTCCAAGTCCCTGCTTCTTTGGTAAGATAACGATATTCGTTACATACCATAACACGAGCTGTAGTGTCTTCTACATTTAAAACATCGATGGTATAGTATTGGGAATCATCGAGTTCATTGTGGTTAGACATGTTTTCTAACAGCGTGTTTACGATATCTTTTGCGTTTTGGAAATAATCTTTTGCCATAGATTTATGCCTCTCTTTCTTCTTATTTGTCTTTTTTATTTTTCAAACCAGAGCTTTTCTGAGGGAAAGAAAAGTTCTGGTTTTTTTCAATAGTTGATTTGAAAAAAGCTCTTTCATTTCTTAAGAAACATGATAAACCTCTTAGGAAATCACTTCAAGGTTTATTTGCTTAACGAATATGAAAAGTTTGTTTCAAATAACTCTAGGTTTAAGCTTAAAAAAGCGCTTTTCTTTTCGCTTTTTACTTTCTTAAAACATCTGGAAAGAACAATATCCGACATGGAAAAAATCCGCAAATGAGAACACCAACTTTATATATCGGGATCGGATTAGGAAACAGGTTCAAAACTTCTGGGTAGGTTCCAGTATGCGAATAGCTGAAAATTTTTTTAGAAGAGCTTTTCATTATTCCAAGAAATATTCTTTCCGTTTTTCCTCGACCTAAAGGCGAAAGAAAAATTTATTCTATTCTAAGATAAGTAACCTTAAGATGCTTGTAAAACGCTCTATAGAAATTAGAACTTTTAGCTTCTTAAAAATCTCATAATCTATATTTTTATTTTATATAAAGAAAAGTTATTCAAAACTAATAAATAAAAAATTTATTTATTTTTAATATCTCCAAATGCTCATTTATTACATTTTATTTCATTTATTTTCATATTATTTCATGAGGGCATTCTACTCTGTTCAGAAAGATAAAAAAAGTGGCAACACCCAAAAGGCATTGCCACGCATTGAAAGCGTCAAAAAAATTTGATTAATCGTATGTTTTAAAGCCAAGACCAAGTGCTTCAAGTCGTGCTTTCACTTCTTGTAAAGATTTCTTACCCAAGTTTTTCACATGCATCATGTCTTCTTCGGTACGTTGAGTCAATTCTTCTACAGTCTGAATGCCAGCCCGTTTGAGGCAGTTATAAGAACGGACAGAAAGCTCAAGATCTTCAATCATGGTCAAAGAGGATTTAGATACTTCTTTAGCAGTAGGAAGAACCACAGTAAAGCTTTCGGTCAAATCTAAGTGACCAAAAGGAATTAATTCATCCAAATAAGTAATTAAGATTTCGCACGCTTCATTAATTGCGCTAACAGGCATGATGGTACCATTAGTATGAACTTCAATGGTCACTTTATCATACTTGGTATCGTGACCGAGTAGAGTTGGTTCCGATTTGTATTCAGCTGATTTAATAGGTGTAAAGACAGTATCTACACAAACGGTTCCCTCTGGTAAAGAGAATTCTTCTTCTATTTCAAGTGCGGTGCGATATCCTGTATTGCGCCCTGCATAGAGATCCATTTCTAAGCTTTGGCCTTCTTTTACATGGCAAATAACGTGATCTGGATCAATTACAGTAGCATTTTCTGGACCTACCAAATCGCCTGCTTTTACTGTATAGGGTCCTTCCACTTTATTTAAATGAAAGGTCAATACTTCATTTTTCTTATCCTCTTCTTCATCGGCATCGATTTCGATTTGTAAGGATTTCGCATTCAGCTTTAAACGAACAATATCTTCTACGATTTGGTCAGCCACGATCGCATCGGGATTAATTCCTTCAATGCGAAAACCGAGAACAGCTATACCAGGAAGATTAGAAAGTAGAGTGCGACAAATCGAGTTTCCAATAGTGGTTCCAAAACCACGAGCAAGGGGTTCGAGGACAAATGTCCCATGCGTGTCAGAACCATCAGGAAGTTGGGTAAAAGTCGCTCTAGAAAAAACTTCCATGATTAACCTCCTTTATTTATTCCATCTCAAATGGAAAAACTTTTATTTATAGCGGAAAGTAATGCGGCCGCGAGTCAGGTCATAGGGAGAAATGTCCACTCTTACTCGATCTCCTGGAAGAATACGAATATGATGCATCCGAATTTTGCCTGAAACATGAGCAAGAATTTCACGTCCATTTTCAAGCTGGACTTTAAAGACGGCGTTAGGAAGCGTATCCACTACTAAGCCATCTAGCTCAATCATATCTTGTTTTGCCATAATTCTCCTTTCTATTTGTTGTTTCACGTTTTTGAGTTATATTTGTTTCGAGAGTTTCTCGATAAACATTAGGGAAAATTTCTATCTTCTGAAATCAGATTATAACTTTATTTTTAACCTAAGGCAATTTGGCCCGTGAAATCCTCCCTTTCTCATTGTAGTGCTCTATATTCCTTTTCTAGAGATAAAATGATTAAACAAGAAAATTTTTCAGAAACAGTATTAAAATTTAATGATGAGTTATCTAAGACAGGTTTAAGTTTGC
>JAAVAY010000128.1 GCA_014803815.1 Allobaculum sp.
CTGAAGTTAGCTTTTGCACTTGGCTTGGTTGAGCCATGAGAAACTTATGCCTCAACTCTTTACAGGGATAACCGCCATATAAAAAGGATGGCTCTAAAACGGGATAATGCGTAAAAGCCTCCTCCATTCCTGGAGCATAAATTTTGCATCCCGTTTGAGCCTGTAAGTACTTATTGCCTCCAATATGGTCAGCATTAGAGTGGGTGTTATAGATAGCCGTAAGGTGCCATCCCTTCGCATTGAGAAGCTGTCGGATTTTGCGTCCAGCATCCTTATCGTTTCCACTATCAATCAAACACACATCTTTATCGTTTAATCTTACAAGGCCAATTTTGGCTGGACTTTGAATGTAATAGCTTTGGTTGGAAACTTGAATAAGTTCAAACATGATGAAAATCTCCTTTATTGGGTGTGGATAGGATAGAAAATCGTATTATAGACGCTACATTTTTCCCTTTCAGACAAGTTTTGATAAGCGTGAGGAATATCTGCGCGAAAACGAATCACTTGTTTTTCACCAATATCAACCGACTGATCTCCTAATCTAAGTCGCAGGGTTCCCCGTACAACAAAGATGTATTCTTCTACCCCATCATTGTGCTTATTGGAGGAGTGGTTACAGGTAGGATCAAATTCGATGTAGAAAGTTTCTACACTTCGTATGGGATCATAAGTAAATAGTGGATAGGCTCGCATTTTCCCATGATCTCCTAAAATCGCATTGTCCCAATCTGGACTCGCCACGGCGTATTCCGTTTGGGGCTCTTCTAGGAAAAAAGAGAGAGGCGTTTTCAATCCGGTGGCTATTTTCCAAAGCGTGGTCACAGTAGGGATGGATTGCCCACGTTCAATTTGTCCTAACATCGGCTTGCTTACTCCCGTTAAGGTTGAAACCTCCTCTAAAGATAAATTTCGGGTGGTGCGTAAGCTTTTAAGCTTTTGGCCAATTTTAAAATTCATGAATTCACCTTTTTGTATGTTTTAACATTTTATAATTACATTATAACATCCGATAAGAAATCAAAAGGGAAAGAGTTCCATTCGATTTTTCTTCTTTTTCTCCCTGACTTGGGATAAGACAGATGGCTCAACGAGACATAGAAAAAGCCGCCTTTTCTAGGCAGAAAAGACGACTTGATGTTGTAATTTAAAGATTATTCTTCGTTTGCTACAACTTTACGAGTCCAGCCATAGGGATCTTCCAAATTTCCCCATTGAATGCCAGTCAATGTATCGTAAAGTTTTTGGGTTAATTCACCCGTTTCAAAGCCATTGATTTCCGCTTTTTCACCTTTGTAGCAAAGTTCCCCAATAGGAGAGATAACCGCGGCTGTACCTGTTCCCCAAGCTTCTTGTAAGCGACCTTCACGAGCGGCTGCCATTAAATCATCGATGGCCAAATGCTCTTCATGAATGGTATATCCCCAATCACGTAAAAGATGCAAAATGGAGTCACGGGTTACGCCAGGAAGTACCGTTCCATCAATGGGAGCGGTCCAAACTTCTCCATCGATTAAGAACATCGCATTCATGCTTCCTACTTCTTCTACATATTTCTTTTCTACACCATCAAGCCATAAAACTTGGGTATAGCCTTGTTCTTCCGCTTTTTCTTGGGCTTTTAAAGATCCTGCATAATTTCCACCGCATTTTGTGAAGCCCGTTCCACCAGGAGCGGCACGAATGTATTCGTCTTCTACCCAAATTTTTACTGGAGCTACCCCTTCTGGATAGTAAGCACCAACAGGGGAAGCGATAACCATGAATTTATAAGAAGAAGCGGGATGTACGCCTACGGCTGCTTCCGTTGCAAACATGTAAGGACGAATGTAGAGGGATTGTCCTTCTCCATCGGGTACCCAGTCTTTTTCTACTTTTACCAATTCTTCGATCGCTCCGATGAACAAATCTTCTGGTACTTCAGGCATCGAAAGACGAGAGTTAGAGCTCGCAAAACGCGCCGCATTTTTTTCAGGACGGAAAAGTAAAATTTCATTATCTTTGGTACGATAAGCTTTTAAACCTTCAAAGGTTTCTTGAGCATAATGTAAAACCATGGTAGCTGGATCGAGTTCGATTGGACCAAATGGTACAATTCGTGCATCGTGGAAGCCACCTTGATCAGCATCATAATCACAGATGAACATATAGTCTGTATAGTGTTTACCAAAACCAAGAGCTCCTTCTGGTTTTGCCTTAAGATTTTCTCTTTCTTCAAAACGAATATCCATAATAATTAATCCTTTCTAGGCTTTAAGAGACAAGGCCTATGATGTTTTCTTTCCTAGAAACAAAAAAGGTTTAAACCGTCTTTTTAAGACGGTTTTTTATTTCAGAGATAGAGTACACCTAGCTTTGACTTTGAAAAAAGGAAAGTAAAGAAAGAAATATTCAATGACATGAAAATAGCTTGAAAAAATGAGAATTTTTGAAACTATGGCTTCTTGTTAGCCCATTAAAATTTTAGGCTTAAGCAGATTTTATCTATCTTTGTATATTAGAGAAAAAGTATAGATTTTCCTCTAAATATATATGTAGCTCAGGACTATAAAATTTTTTAAACTTAAGGCATAAACAGAAATAAATTTTATTTCTTAGAGATTAGATCTAATGAAGAAAAACAGAGAAGAATAAAGCCATGAAAAATACAATCTTATGTTCTGGAACAATTGGAACTGTGCCTTGGACTCTTGATGAGAAAGGAACTCTTATTATTGGAGCCTCAATAGAAAAAACAGACGTGGATTTAGAAATTCCTTGGTGGGAATATTCTGTTTCTCACAAAATTCTTCGCATTAGCATTATAGGAAAAAGCCCTTTTGTAGCCATGGGATCTTGTCATAGATTGTTTGGCGACCTACCATATGTTAAATCCATTGATTTATCTGGATGGGATACCTCTTTGGTTACTGATATGGCAGAAATGTTTTCCTGGTGCTATAAACTAGAAACTTTAAATCTCTCCAAGTTGAACCCTTCTTCTGTTACAAATATGAAGGGAATGTTTTCAGGCTGCCATAACTTAAAGAACTTGAATCTCTCTATGTGGGATACCTCTTCTGTCACAGAGATGTCGAAAATGTTTAATGTTTGCGGATTGTTATAACCTAAAAACTTTAGAGATATCTACTTGGAATACTTCTGCTGTAAAAAATATGTCGGAAATGTTTGCAGGGTGTCATCACTTAGAGACTTTAGATCTTTCCACCTGGAATACGTCTTCTGTAACAGATATGTCAAAGATGTTTGGAAGATATCCTACATATAATAAATATAAGAAAATTTCCTTATAGAAAGTGATTTTCCTAAAGGATGCTGCAGCTTAAAAAGTTTAAATCTTTCCATGTGGAATACATCTTCTGTAACAGATATATCAGAAATGTTCTCTGGGTACCAAAATCTAGAAGTATTAGATATCTCTACCTGGAACACGTCTCGTGTAAGGGATATGTGGAAAATGTTTGAAGGATGCTGGAACCTAGAAAGTCTAGACCTTTCTATTTGGGATACTTCTTCTGTAAAGAATATGGAAGGAATGTTTGAAAATTGTAGACACTTAAGAACATTAGATATCTCTACCTGGGATACGTCTTCTGCAATAGAAATGTCAAAAATGTTTGCAAATTGCGTTAGCCTAGAAACTTTGAATCTATCTACCTGGAATATTTCTAAAGTAAAGAATATGGGAGAAATGTTTATAGGATGTAAAAACTTAAAATTTTTGGATATATCCACTTGGGATCTTACTTCGGTAAATAAAGGAATGATGTTTGCTTTTTGTGAAAACTTAGAAATCGTTATGGTCTTGGAAAGTTATAAAGAGTTAAAAGATAGTTTCGAACAAAAAAATTCCAATTCTTTTTTACAGCTGGAGTTTGGACTCAATCAAGACGATTGGGAATATATTCAAACGAAGGAAAATTCTTTTTCTTCCCAAAAAGATTCTTCTTACATCAATACTTTCTTAGTACGAAAAGATAGATTAATACATTCGATTGATCTAAGCAGTCAAAAATACGTCCTTAAGCCAAATGAGAGAAAGGCAATTTCTTATTCTTTGGAACCAGTAAATCCGATTTTTCCTTATTTATCTTGGAAAAGTAAAGATTCAAATGTTGTAAGCGTAAATCAAGAGGGCATTTTAGATGCTCATCAGCCGGGAAAAACAACTATCATTGTCTCTTCCATTAATGGAGTTTCTGCCAAACTTGATGTAGAGGTTTTAGAAGAAGAGAAATTGAATTCTTCTTCATCTTCTAAACCTTCTCTCACTTTTTCGGATAACCTTACCACTTTCACAGAAGTAATTCAAAATATTAAGGAAATAGGCCTTCTTTACGAAAAAGGAATTCTTGATAAAGAGGAATTTTTCCAATTAAAAAGCAATCTGTTATCTTTACTCAAAGAATAAAGAGTGATTTTACATTCTTTTATAATGAGGAATACTTAAACTTTCTATCCAAGAAATAAAGATCTGATCCCAATCTTTTCTTTAAACTAAAGATCAGATCTTTTCTTTTAAAGATGTTTCTCTAAGAGGAATAACCCTTTACCTTTAAAAAGTCATATTCATTTAAGAAAAGGAGTTTATATGCCAAGAAAAGCTACCAAAAAAAAGGAAGTCAAAAAATCATTTGAGCAACAAATGTGGGATGCTGCTTGTGTACTTTGGGGGCATATTCCTGCTTCAGACTATCGAAAAATTATCATTGGCCTTATTTTATTGCGATATATCTCTGTAGCCTTTGATAAAAGATACCAATATCTTCTCGAAAATTATCCTGATGAAATTAATGATCGAGATAGCTATATTTCTAAAAATGTCTTTTATATTCCCGAAGAAGCGCGATGGGAGATTATCGCAAAAGCGGCCACCACTCCAGAAATTGGAAAAACAATTGACAACGCGATGCGGGCCATCGAAAGAGAAAATGATTCTTTAAAAGGAGTACTTCCTAAAAATTACGCTTCTCCTGATTTAGATCAGAAAGTTCTAGGTGAGGTGGTTAATATCTTTACCAATGCTATTGACGAAAAAGATATTGATCATAGTAAAGATCTTTTAGGAAGAACTTATGAGTATTGCTTACGCATGTTTGCTTCCAAAGAAGGAAAAAATGGTGGAGAGTTTTATACTCCAGCGAGTGTTGTAAAGACATTAGTAGAAGTGTTGAAGCCTACTGAAAAAAGTCGAATTTATGATCCATGTGCTGGGTCAGGTGGGATGTTTGTTCAATCTGAGAAGTTTATTGAGGATCATGCAGGAGCAAGAGGAAAAGCTTCTATCTATGGACAAGAGTCCAATGCTGACACTTGGAAAATGGCGAAGATGAATATGGCTATTCGAGGAATTGATGCTGATTTCGGAACCCATCAAGCGGATACCTTGAGAAATGATCTTCATAAAACGCTTAAAGCCGATATTATTATGGCCAATCCACCTTTCAAC
>JAAVAY010000129.1 GCA_014803815.1 Allobaculum sp.
AGGGGCCGATGTCCACTATGTAGAAGGGTGCACCGCGCCGATTTATTCTAAGGACTCCTTGCATGCCGCGGTTGTCGAAATCTTCGTTCACAAAAATGCCCGTTGCCGCTACTCAACCGTTCAAAACTGGTCGACTAACATCATCAACTTGGTGACTAAGCGCGCTTTTGTAGAAGAAGCAGGCCACATGGAATGGATCGATGGAAACGTCGGTTCACGTATCAATATGAAATACCCTTCCTGCATTTTGGCTGGTCCATATGCGAAAGGCACAACGATTTCTATTGCGGTAGCGAGTGAAAATCAAATTCAAGATGCAGGGGCAAAGATGATTCACTTGGCTCCCCACACGTCAAGCACGATCATCTCCAAATCCGTCGCCCGCAAAGGGGGCGAAGTGAACTACCGTGGTTGGGTAATTCACAACAAAAAAGCGGATTACGCCAAATCCAAAGTGGAATGTGACACCCTGATTTTAGATAAAGTCTCCCGTTCCGATACCATCCCGCTCAATCGTCAGCTCAACCAAACGAGCCAAATTGAGCACGAAGCCACTGTATCCAACATTTCCGAAGAGCAACTCTTCTATTTGATGAGCCGCGGCTTGACCAAAGCCAAAGCCACCGAAATGATCGTTATGGGCTTTTTAGAACCCTTTACGCGTGAGCTGCCTATGGAATATGCCGTAGAGCTCAACCAGCTTCTAAAACTCGACATGAGCGAGTCCATTGGGTGATCCCTTGACTCGCCAACAATTGATTCAAACCCGAGAGCAGATTCCAGATCGGCCTGCCAAAAATCAGCAGATCGCCGCTCGGCTTCTGCCCTTTTTTCAAGAAGCCAAAAGCATTGGCTTTTATATTCCCACTGGGGCTGAAGCTGATGCCCATGTCGAAGGGCTCGTCCATTCCTGTGGCTTATGCCATTTGCCTACACTGGTTGTTCCCAAAGTCATCGATGAGGGGAAGATGGCTTTTTATGAGCCCAAGAATTTGCGCCCTGGATTCAAAGGCATTTTGGAACCCCCTGGTCCTTTAGCCGGACAAGAAGAAGTCGTGCCCGAAGTGTTGATCATTCCCATGCTTTGTTTTTGGAATGGATATCGCATCGGGTATGGAAAAGGCTATTACGATCGCTATTTGGCCAAGCATCCAAAGTGCATTCGCATCGGCATTGCCTATGATGAGCAAGAAGACATCTTTCGGCCTGCCCCTTGGGATGAGCGCTTGGATTTTATCATCACCCCTACCCGCACTTTGGTGTATGAGCGTGACGTGCGATGAAAATTTTAATTTTTGGGGATTCGAATACCTGGGGCTATGATCCCTTAACGGGCGATCGCCAATCAAAACGCTTCGTCGATTTGCTTCAAGCGAAGCATCCTGAATGGACGATTCAAGATAATGGTCAAAACGGGCGCTTATTCTTTTCCCCTTTCCCTTTTTTTGGCGATATCGATGGATCCAAACAAATCGCTCGTTTTTTGCGTCAAGAAGCGCCCTACGATTTGGTGCTCATCTTACTCGGTACCAATGATGCGCGGCGTATGTTTCATTCAAACCTTTCCAGCTGGCTTGAGGCCTTTAAGCGCTTCAAAGCGGTTGTAGTGCAAGCCAACCAAGAAATAGCCCACCAAACGCATACTCCCATCGCGCCCATTGTCTTTGTTCCCCCTTGTCGCTTGCCCGCAGCGCAGGATATTTTGGATAAAACAGGACTTGAGACGATGGGAGAAAGTGGGCGTTTGATTGTAGAAAATAGTGAAGGGGCCATGCGTGAAGCCCTTCACGAAGACAACGTACAGGTTTTATCCACCCCTTCTTTTTTAGGTGGAAGGATGGATGGCATTCATTTGGATGCTCCAGGCCATCAAGCGATGGCGGATTTTTTAGAGCAGGCCATTTTAAAAATCTGCTGTAACTCTTTTTAATTCAAGAGGTAGTCACATGAGTGTAATTGATAACATCAAAAGCTTCTGGGATCGCTTTGTCGATGAAGAACCCACCTTGTTAGAAGCTTTGCGTATCCATGACTACGAAAAAATTAATGAAGTTCTCGAAGGACTCAACAACGAATCCTATCGCATCAGTGGAGCTCACTTTTTCGTAGAAGATAACTTTGAAATGCCAGAGATGACTTTTGACTCTGGTCCCAATAAGACAAGCCAACTCATCTGCCAACAGATGAAAAAACTTGCCCCCATCAACATTAAAAAGACTTGGATCATCAACGATTCCTTGCCTCCTCTTTCTCAAAAAGCCATTGAAGCCAGCTTACAAATTAAAGAGGAGCATTACTCCCTCTTTGATATGACGGTTTTTTATGTGGTGGATGAAAAATCTCATGCCCTTTCGTGCAAAGTGTATTGTCCAGGCTTTTCTTTAATTGACAATCCTGAATACAAACGCGAAATGTGCATTTACTTAGTGGAACTCGCCATTGGGGAAACTTCCTTAGAATCCTACATTTCCAATGTAGACTTTTTAGACGAACCCGAAAATGGTGTGGACTTTTGCAATTTGACTGAGCTTTATGAAGTCATTCAAGGCATTGTCGAGAAAAACCATTGGCAAGAGTATAAGCATCCCTTAGATATCTTTACCGTATTCAAACCCCATCAAGACTTTGCGAGCGACTCTCTGCGCAAAGATATGAAGATGATTTTTACCAAGCATCCCGCTTTGATTGAAGAAACGCTTGGCAATAAGGGCGATGTGCAACTCGATCTCAAAGCGAAGGATGGCGAATTTGGATATATTTATTACGTCAATCCTTTCGACAACGAACAAGATGCTACCTTCCGTCAAGAACTCTCCAAACAAATTGAAGCCCTCTTATCGCCTTTGAATTGTGCCAAGGTGATCGGGGGCGCCATTGGAAAATCCTATTCCTACATTGACTTGATCTTGTTTGATCCTGAAAAGTTTGAAAAAGTCTTCGCCCAAATTCAAGCCCAACTCAAAGATAAAGTGGAATTGTATTATCGAAGCTTCGATCAAGAATCCTAAAAAAAAAGAGCCATCTTTCCAAAATGGAATGGCTCTTTTTTTTCTCGGCATAAAAAAAGCGCCGAAGCGCTTTCTTGGTTTTCAGTTTAAACGTTACGATTATTCAGCAACAGGAGTAACGTTGGAAGCTTGTTTTCCACGGTCGCCTTCAACGATATCGTATGTTACAGTTTGGCCTTCATCAAGAGAACGATAGCCTTTTTGGTTGATGGAAGAGTAGTGTACGAATACATCTTTTCCATCTTCGCCTGTAATGAATCCATAGCCTTTTTCAGCGTTAAACCATTTCACTTTTCCAGTGTTCATTATGTACCTCCCGGAATAGATTGGAGATTTTTTCGATTGGAACTCGATCCAAATCCGAACTCTGGAAAGCAAAAAAACTATCCAGACTCTAAAAATCTATGTTTAAATCTATCCTACAAAGAGCATTATGAAGTTATCCACAAAAAGAGTCAAGAAAAAGCCCTTCCCACTCCAGTTTTTGAGTCAAATTCTTGATAAGAGTACTCAATTTGCCTTTGATCTTTCCTTTATTTTAAAAAAATGTTCGAATCCCAAAACCAAAAGGGAAAACGGATAGAAAAATCTCTCGTATTTCTTGTGCTATCCAATTTCTTGAAACCCCAAAAGCCAAAAACGGTCTTTGACTCAAGGCGCTATGAATAGGAAGAAAAATCGACAATTTCACCAGCTAAATTAGGTATAATGAAAAAAAGATGACCCTTTTTTTGGAGGAAGAATCATGTTTATTAAAAACGCTGCTTTAGCTGATGTCATCGCTGGAACGCTTCATAAAAAAGCAAAAGATCTTAAAGAAGAAGATCTTTTGGAGTTAATCCAGCTCGATGCATCTGATCTCGACATCAATACCCTTGAAGGTTTGGAATACGCCGAAAACTTAGAAAAACTCAACTTATCCAATAATGCGCTGACGAACATTAAGCCTCTCAAAAATCTCCAAAATTTGGTGGATGTAAACCTCTGTGGAAATCGTTTGCGTGATATTGAACCCCTTGATTCCCACTACCAACTCGAGCGCCTAAACCTTTCTCGCAACAACTTATATGTCATGGACATCTCCGCTGTGGCGAGCATGATCAACTTAAAAGATTTAAACTTGAAAAAAGCCAAAATCGACTCGTTAAACCACGTTGAAAACTGCAAAGAATTGCGCCGCATTCGCATCAATACCGAAAACGGTCCGTTCAACTACGCCATTTTAGGCACGCTTCCTAAACTCACAAGCTTGGATATGAGTGGCATGCGTCGCTTTTACATCGAAGATTTATCCTTCTTACGCCACATTGAAGACCTCAATTTAGCCACGAACCTCATTTCCGATATTTCCCCCTTGTCCTCCATGGAAAATCTCAAGCGGCTCGATGTCTCCAATAACCCCTATTTGAAGGATTATCATCCCTTAAAAGATTTCCCCTCCCTTGAAGCTCTCAACATGGATTACAACGAAGTAAAAGATTTTGGATTCTTCCAAGAACTTCCCCGTCTTCATGAAATTTCTATGGAGCAAACCGGATTTGAAGACATGCGCGATCTCAACCACATTGAAGATTTACGCGAACTCAATGTGTCCAAAAACGAAATTTCACACTTGGATGAATTTACGAATGCGTCCAACTTACGCGTGTTCAATGGACAATTTTGTCAACTTGAAAACGTGGACTTCTTGAAAGAGGCCCATAAGCTCTTGGCTTTGAATCTTTTCACCAATCGCATCACGAGCATTGAGCCCTTAAAGGAATGCCACGATTTAACCGAACTCAATGTTGGTCGTAACCAAATTCGAAGCATTGAATGCCTCAAAGATATGCCACGCTTAAAGATCATCTCTCTTGAAAACAACAATATTTCCGATCTGAAGCCCCTAGAAAATCTGCATGAGCTTTGCATTGCCGACCTTTACAACAACAACATCGAAGATCTCAAACCCCTTGAACATCTTGACTTCATCTCCTACTTGCGTTTGGATCACAACATGATCAAAGATCTTAAACCTCTAGCCAACTTGAAGTTCTTGCGTCAGTTAACCTTGAAGGCAAACTACATCAAAGATGTTTCTCCCCTTAAAGATCTCGAGCTTTTAGAAGCTCTACGCTTAGAAGATAACCCCATCGTAGATACGTCTGCTTTGGAAAAAATGGCTTTCTACAGCAAATTTACTGACTAATGTATTTTTAAGAGCTGGTTTTTAACTGGCTCTTTTTTTTGATGTTAAACTATAACAACACAAGAGAAAGGAGAAAAGAAAAGATATGAAAGAAGTAATGGAAGCTTTACGTGCGTTTAGCGAAGAGAGGGATTGGCCACCCTTCCATACTCCAGAAAATCTGGCGAAATCCATCTCTATTGAAGCAGGCGAATTATTAGAGTGCTTTCAATGGAATCATGAAATAGAAGATTTTCAAGCTCTCAAAGAAGAGTTAGCCGATGTCTTATCGTATTGCTTGATGTTATGCGATGAACTCCATTTGAATCCCGAAGAAATCATTTTGGAAAAGTTGGAACAAAATCGCCGCAAATATCCAGTAGAAAAAGCCAAAGGAAAAGCCACAAAATACGATAAGCTCTAAATTTTGGAAAAAATTTAAAATCGCTTGGCAAGAAGAGAAAAAACGATATAATAGTTACTGTTCGAAATCATGAGGTCGTGGTGGAATCGGCAGACACGCTACTTTGAGGGGGTAGTGAGCTTAGCTCGTGTGCGTTCAAGTCGCATCGACCTCACCATTTTGATAACTGAGCAGCAGGAAAATCCTGTTGCTTTTTTTATTATTACGGAGGCTAAATGAAAATAATCGATCAGGGATACTTAGGAACCGCTCTTTGGACTTTAGATGATATGGGAACTTTAACCATTGGGACAGGTGAATTTGAAAATCAGAAGAAAGATTTTTCTTGGCCTTGGAGCCAAGAATCCATCGCCAATAAAATTTCATTTATCGATGGAAGCGCTCCCTTCAAAGCAAGCGGAATTTATCGCGGGGCTTTTCAAGGTTTGTTGGTTTTAAAATCGGCCGATTTATCTGGCTGGGACACATCTGCTTTGAGCGATATATCCGCTTTGTTCGATGGCTGTCGAGAGATGGAGTCTATTGAGATTTCAAATTGGAATACTTCTCGTGTCGTTGACATGAGAGAGCTATTCGAAGACTGTTGGGCTTTAGAAAAGATGGATCTCTCAAAATGGAATACTTCTAAAGTCACCAACATGAGCTTTATGTTTTTTTGTTGCTCCGCGATTCAAGAAATTGATCTTTCCAATTGGGATACTTCAAAGGTCGAAGACATGAGCTACATGTTTGGCGAGTGTTTTTCCCTTCACACTTTGAAAGCTGCCAACTGGGATATTGCGAAGGTGGAGAGAATGACGTTCTTTTGTAACAACTGTTATGATCTTCAAACTTTGGATGTCTCCCAGTGGAATCCTTGTTCGGTCCGATCCATGATTGCTGCGTTTTGTAATTGCCATAATCTCAAAACGCTCGATGTCTCTAAATGGGATATTTCTAACCTAGAGGATATATGTGCTCTTTTTGGCCAATGTTATAATCTTGAGAACTTAGATGTCTCCAATTGGGATACCTCCTATATCGATAATATGTGTGAGGCCTTTCAAAATTGTTACAATCTCAAAGCATTG
>JAAVAY010000130.1 GCA_014803815.1 Allobaculum sp.
GTAGAAGTTATTCTTCCTGCTAACGAAGAAATGGACATTACCATCAATGGCCAACCCGCTACTCTTCTCGTGGCAGATTCTACTGATGCAGCTGTAGAAAAACACGTTCCTGATGTAAAAGTAGAAGATGGAAAAGTAAAAGTTCAAGTGGGTTCCACGGCTCATCCAATGCTTCCTGCCCACTGGATTACTAACATTTGGATGGAATATCCTGATGGTAGCGTAGAAAAAGCAACTTTGCTTCCTGGTGAAGAACCTGTAGCTGAATTCGCTCTCAAAGGTGGAAACGGAACTGCTACGGTTTACGAATACTGCAACTTACACGGTCTTTGGAAAAAAGACATCGAAATCTAATCCCCCAAAAGCAGCGTAAGCTGCTTTTTTGTTGATCAAAAGGAGTTCTTTTCCTTTCAGGCTTTCAAACGGCTTTTTAAAGATTCTATAGGCATAATAGAGAAAAGAAAGTGGGAGGTTTGAATTGTATGGAAGAAAATAAAGCTCCAATCGAAGAAACAAAAGAAACAACAACGACTCCAGATGAAAAATTAGCGGGTCCTGCTAAAAACCCTATTAAGGAAGCGGAAGCAGCTATCTCCAAAGTGGAAACTGAAGCTAAAGAACGGGAAGCTAAATTTAAAGAAGAAATGGATGCGAAGTTTAAATCATTAAGTGAAAAAGTCGAAGCTGACCAAGAAAAAGCTGCGGAAAAAATTCACAAAGAGCTTCAAATCGATCGCTCTAACATTGAAAAATTGCAAGATCAAATCAATGCGAAAGCCAAAGAAGCTCAAGAAAACTTTGATCGCACTTCCCGTCGTACGGGCGAAGAATTAGAACAAGTTGCCAGCAAAGTAAACAGAGAAGCGGAAAAATTGGGTGACAAGCTTGCAAGCAATCACAATGAATTCTCTCAAAAAGCTAGCGATGCTTATAACACTTTACGTGAAAATGCCTATACCCAAGTAGATGATTTTGCTTTAGAAATGCAAAGCGATCCCACAAAGGCCTTTACCGAAGTGGTAAAAGTGGTCTTGATGTGCATCGGTGTGATTGCTATTCTCAAAGAGATCTTCCGTCATTAATTTCTTGGATTTAAAACGCCTTAGACCTCTCTAAGGCGTTTTCTTCTATTTCTCCATTTTTTCTTTCTAAAAAAAAAGAGTAGGAAGTTAAGGAAAAGAAAAAAGAAAAAGGAAGAAAAGGACAGCGGCTTGAGCCTCTTTTCAAACGAGGCGAGGAAACGAATTTGACCGAATACGGTTGTCTTAGCATAATTGAAAAGAACTTCCATCCGCATTTCTTTTCCAAAAAGAAATGGTGCAAGGAGGCTTAGATGCCTAAAACGAAGCGAAAGGGCTTTAAAGCCCACAAGAAAAAAAAGTTCGTTTCTTCCTTGCCTCGGCAAGAAGATCCGATTCAAGAAAGGAAAACCATGGCCAGTATATCTGATGTGAAAGCTTGGAAAGAGATTCTCAACGAACTTAAGTCGAGTAGCGAACAAAATGAAGTTGTGATTAGTGAAATAAAAGAGGAGATTGCGTTGCAAGAACAACGCAATAAACAAGAAGTCCAAAAACAATATGAACAATTGCGTGAGCAGACACAAGCACTTGAAAACTTGCTTCAAACGCTTAAAACTGGAACCTTGTTCTCCCTTCCCTCTGACCAGGATACCTTAAGCTCCTTTGAGCAGACTCTCAATGAACGCCTTGAATTCTCCCGCCAGTTGATGGAAGATGCTAAAACTCTTCTCGATAGCCAAACTACAGCGACAGAGACACTCGAAAAATTACGCAATGGCAGTCGTCGCGAACGCAATCGGAGCCTACTGCGTACTAGTACCAATAAGGAGCAACTCTCTAAGGAAGATCGAGAAGCCAAAGCAGCGCAAAGTTTAACCGCTATTGCCAATATTTCCACGACAGGCTTTCCCAGTTTAAATGAAGACAATGAATCTCATGAGTCCTCCCCAAGTGTTAGTACCAAAGAGGCTAAAATCATCCGCCGTAATAACCGCACTTCGCAAACCCAAAGCCAAGATCAAAAAGCCCTACCAATGCGAACCAATTCTTCAAGTGTTGCTAAAGCGAGTAAATCTTCATGGGAAAATCGCTTAAGTAACAATCAAGAAGAACTCGCAGTCAGAGCTAAATTCCCACGCCAAGCATTGCTCGGAAACTGGATTCATTATTTCAGCAAGGATATGTTTACTTGTCAATGCTTCTGGGACGACAGTGAATTTAAAGAGTATGACTTTAAAAACAACGAATTGGTCGAAGAGCGCAGTGGAAAATTTCATGTCAAAGATGGAAAGGTGTACATGGATTATGATGAAGGAAGTCAAGCCATCTACACTGTGACGGGATATTCCAATGACTGCTTGGATTATTTGATTAACCGCACTCCCATTCGCTTTGACTATATGCCTGAAGAGCTCTTAAATAACTTATTGGAAAATACGTCCCATTATGCCAATTAAAGCGATGGCTTTTTCAAACGTCTTATTTTTTGAAGAAAACTCATCGCATTTTGATTCGTATTGAGATTTCATAGAGATCTTCTTTTTGACTTTTTCCCCTCTAGAGGGCGGATTATTTGGCGAGATTTCAAAATACTGCTATAGTAAGCGTGTACAGTAAATGTAAGGAGGCTAACCTCATGGCTGATTTTTTTAAAAAAGTGGAAGATAAAATTCTGGAAGCTGAAGTTCGTCACGACGAACGCGTTATCGAAAAGAAACGTGAAGATTTGAATGAACATGTAGTGGAAGAAGGCTACGACAAAACTGGCATGATGAAAGATCTTCGTAAAGACGAAATCTCTCATGATGAAAAAGTAATCGCTCGTAAAGAAGCGGACGCTGCAAAACACGACGAAAAAATCAAATCCAACGAACAAGCTATTTGCGGTTGTGGATGCGATAAGAAATAGTTCTCAATCTTTTGGTGATTAAACCGCCTCATAGGCGGTTTTTTTTTCGATGTTTTCTGAAACTTTTATGGAAACTCCTCTTCAATTTATCCCAAAGAATTTCAGAGTTGTGGGCAATTGTGTAAAATTAGAGCGCATTGATTTTCATTTGTGGCCTATTCAAAGCCTCTTTTGAATGCTTTAGACCGTTCAATGCACAACAGTTTTATCGTGTAGAGATAAATCGTTGTTTTTACTTTGCAGGAGAAAAAAACCAAAAAAGCAGAGAAGAAAGGAAAGCTCGCAATGACCTGCAAAGTCGTATCTCTCTTGTCTAAGAAAAACGCTGGCTACGTTTTTTCTTTTTTTTAAAACTATTGCGAGTTGATTGTTGTTTATGAAACTGATTCATTCTTTTTCAACTGCTTTGCTCGGAGCCGCTTTATTGATGGCGGGATGTTCTTCCGATACAAGCACAACTTCTTCCACTTCCTCCACAGCGAAAAGTGATGCCGTAAGCAATGAAAGTGAAGTGACTATCGGTATTTTACAATATGTCGAACATCCCGCTTTGGATGCTGCTACTGAAGGATTTGAAGACTACTTAAAAGACAATGGCTATGCGGATGCCAAAATCGATTTTAAATCTGCTCAAGGTGAAATCGCTAACTGCACCTCTATTGCTCAAAAATTTGTCAACGATGATGTGAGCTTAATTTTTGCGGTGGCTACTCCTGCAGCCCAAGCAGCAGCCAATGAAACCAAAGATATCCCTATCGTTCTTTCCGCTGTTACCGATCCTGCGGATTCGGGTTTAGTAAAATCCAATGAAGAACCAGGTGGGAATGTCACTGGAAGTTCTGATTTAACTCCCGTGGAAGCCCAATTCGATTTGTTACAAGAAATCTTACCTGATGTAAAAACCATTGGTCTGCTTTACTGCAACGCCGAAGCCAACTCCGTATTCCAAATTAATTTGGCCAAAGAACAATGCGAAGAACGTGGATTAGAGTATAAAGAAGCCAGTGTAACGGACTCCAATCAAATTCAACAAGTTGTAGAATCTCTCAATGGCAAAGTGGATGCCATTTATGTTCCAACCGATAATATGATGGCCGAAAGTATGGCTACGGTTACTCAAGCCGCTTCCCAATATGGTATTCCTTGCATCGTGGGAGAAGAAGGAATGGTTGAAAATGGTGGATTGGCCACTTATGGCATTAATTATTATGAATTAGGTCAATTGGCTGGTGCTCAAGCTGTAGCCATTTTAAAAGATGGAGATAAACCAGCGGAGATGGCGATTGCCTACTTGCCTGCCGATCAATGCACTTTAACTATCAACAAAAAGACGGCTGAAACCTTGAATCTTGATATTCCACAATCTGTCTTAGACCGTGCCACTGTTGTAGGGGAAGAATAATGTCCATTCTTTACTCTTTAGAAGGAGCCATTGGCCAAGGAATTCTTTGGGGAATTATGGCTCTAGGGGTTTACATTACGTTTCGCCTTTTGGATTTTGCAGATCTAACTGTAGATGGCTCGTTTGCCACGGGAGGAGCTGTAGCGGCTGTTTTGGTCGTCATGGGGGTCAATTCCTATTTGGCGGTGTTAATTGCCATGATTTGTGGCTTTTTGGCTGGAGCTGTGACCGGCTTTTTCAACACGGTATGCAAAATTCCTCCCATTTTAGCAGGAATTTTATCCCAAATCGGTTTATACTCCATCAACTTAATCATTATGGGCCAATCCAACATTCCACTTTTAAATTACCCCAATATGTTTAATACCTTAGCTCAATCGATTCCAGCTCTAGGTTGGATTACGCCTCAAACACTCTCTATCATTGCCATTGGTCTTTTGTTTGTCGTAGTCACAATTGCTCTTCTTTACTGGTTTTTTGGAACAGAACTTGGGATGTCGATTCGTGCTACAGGAAACAATCCTCATATGGTTCGAGCGAATGGCGTGTCTACCAACTGGACTACGATGGTGGCTTTAATGCTTTCCAATGGTTTGATTGCGATGTCAGGTGCGCTTGTTTGTCAACAACAAGGCTATGCTGATGTCAAGATGGGAATTGGAGCCATCGTTATGGCCTTAGCTTCCATCGTCATTGGGGAAACGATCTTTGGTCGGCAAGGAGGCTTTTTGCGTCGTTTAGCCTCTATCGTGATCGGAAGTGTTCTTTATCGCATTATCGTATCCATTGTTTTACAACTTGGCTTAAATCCAGATAACTTAAAACTCTTTACCGCTTTACTTGTGGCTGTGGCTTTGAGCATTCCTGTAATGCTGGAATCTCGTGCCCAAACTGCCGCTTATAAACGCTTAACTGCGGCGGTCGAAGATGTGGAGGACAAATTTTAATGCTTGAAATCAAACATGTGTCCAAAACCTTCAATCCGGGAACCGTAACGGAGAAAAAAGCCATTCAAGATTTGAACTTAGTGATCGAAGATGGTCAATTTGTCACAGTTATTGGGGGCAATGGCGCTGGAAAATCCACCTTATTGAATCTCATTGCTGGTGTCTATCCTCCCGATTGTGGCAAGATCATTTTGGATAATAAAGACATCTCCCTACTTCCCGAGCACAAACGCGCTGCCTACATTGGTCGTGTCTTCCAAGATCCTTTACGTGGAACGGCCGCTGATATGGAAATCAGCGAAAACTTAGCCTTTGCTACAAGACGTGGAAAATCAAGAACGCTTCGCTGGGGACAAACGAAAGACGAAAAACAGCAATATCACGATTTGCTGGCTCCTCTTGGTTTAGGCTTAGAAGATCGCCTCCATACCAAAATGGGTTTGCTTTCTGGAGGACAACGCCAAGCGCTCACCCTTTTAATGGCTTCGCTTAAAAAGCCAGAGCTTTTGTTACTTGATGAGCATACGGCCGCTTTAGATCCACTTACGGCTAAAAAGGTCTTGGATTTAACCAAGCGCATTGTTGAAAAAGACAATCTCACAACTTTAATGATTACTCACAACATGAAAGATGCGATCCGATTGGGAAATCGATTGATCATGATGTACGATGGGAAAATCATTTTTGATGTCTCAGGCGAAGAAAAAGCTGCTTTAACCGTTGAAGATTTGCACCAGAAATTCAAAGAAGCAGCGGGCCAAGAATTCTCTGATGACCGAGCGGTTTTGATCTAGTTTTTAAACTATGAACACATGTGTTCATAGTTTTTTTTTCGCTATTTTACTTTTTGTAGAGCCAAAGAGAAGAGAAAAAAAGAAAAAAATAAGACCAAAGTGTTCTTGATCATCAAAAAAGACACTTTGGAAAAGGAAGCTTATTCTACAAAGTAGGGATTCATTCCTTCCTAAGGAAGGCCTAGCTATTCTCTTTTTCGAAAAATCAGAATTTAAGGGAAAATAACGGTAAAGTCTATAGAAACAGCTTTCACTTTTGAATAAAGCCGACAATTAAGAAAAAATCGGCTAAAGTAATAGGGAAGGAATAAATAAATCCGATAAATCCGAATTTGACAAAGCAAAAGAGTGATTATAAAAGCTCTGAATGTAAGTGCTATAATCACAGTTGAAATTCAGGAGGAAAACTAATGGAAAATAACAATATGCTCGCCATGATTTTGGCTGGCGGGCGTGGCACTCGTTTGTACGACCTGACAAACAAGACTGCCAAACCTGCTGTCTATTTTGGCGGCAAGTATCGCATCATCGATTTCCCCCTCAGCAACTGCGCTAACTCCAACATTAACGTGGTAGGAGTTTTAACGCAGTATGAACCCGTTCAGCTCAATGCCTATGCAGGAGCAGGGCAGCGCTGGGGCCTAGACTCTCGTGGTAGTGGCGTGTATGTTTTACCACCAAGTGAAAAAGATGGTACAAACTTCGGCGTGTATAAAGGGACAGCCGATGCCATTTATCAAAACATCGATTTCATTGATGAATTTGATCCTGACTACGTTTTAATTCTTTCTGGCGACCACATCTATAAGATGGACTACGACAAGATGCTCGCAGATCACCGCAAAAACAATGCCGATTTGACCGTAGCAGTTCGTCCGGTTCCATGGGAAGAAGCTCCACGCTTTGGAATCATGAATACCGACATGACCAATCGTATCCTCGAGTTCCAAGAGAAACCTGCAGA
>JAAVAY010000131.1 GCA_014803815.1 Allobaculum sp.
AATATGGAATCAGCCGAGTAGGCTGGGCATTAAGTAACAAAAACGAAACCTCAGCGCTCTTTGTTCCAAGTGCACGGATTCCTCTTTCGCTTTCCGATCTTTCTAGTTCTGGTCAATGGTTCCATAGTACCTATACCAATCAAACCATTCCCACTCCAGATCCAACTTTAACTGGGCCAACGACTCCACAACCAAGTACTCCGGCTGCACCTACCACGCCTACGCAAACTACAACGGGCGATCAACTCAAAGCGCAATTAAAGCAAGAAGATTCTTGGTCACAAGGAGATAGTCCTGTAGTGAAGTACAGTCTTACTTTAGAAAATCCAACCAATCTTTCAATAGAAAATTGGAAAGTCACTTTAGATTTCAAAGCACCTATCCAAGTAAGCAGCAGCTGGGGAACTACGATTCAAACTCAAGGGAATCAACTTATTTTGACCTCAGTAGATTACAACAAAACTGTAGGAGCCAATCAATCTGTGGATAATATTGGCTTGATTATCGAATGGCCTGCTAACACCAATCCTTCCTTGCCTTCTATCCAGGTTCAATAAAAAATAAGGACGCTCGTAGAAAAGCGTCTTTTTTTTCATCTCTTTTTGCAAAGACACTTCTTTCTGAGTCTTCGAAAAAAGTATGTATTTAATTGACATAATGTCAGTTTAGGTACATACTAACTTTACTGACAAGATGTCATGTTAACGAATGGATATTCGTTGGAGGTACATATGAAAAAAAACTTAGGATCTTTATTAGCACTTTATCCAACACCAGTTACCGTGATTGGAGCCATGAATGGCGAAAAGCCAACTTGGACTTTAATCGCTCATGTAGGAATCATTGGACACGATCGTCTTTTGGTAAGCCTTGCTGCTCCTCACTTTATCAACGACTGCATTAAAAAAGACCAGAAGTTTTCCATTAACTTGGTCACCGAAGAGATGCTTCCAAAAGTAGACTATGTAGGATCTGTAAGTGGACACAAAGTCGATAAATCGGATGTCTTTGACTACGAACTAGGCGCTTCTCAAACACCCATCATTCAAGAAGCCCCCCTTTCTATTGAATGCACGGTCCAAGATGTGTATCCTACCCCTAATTTTGAGAGCTTTATTTGTTCTATCGACAACACTTATGTTGACGAAAAGTATTTGGATGAAAAAGGTAAGATCGACTACAATGTTCTTAAACCCATCCTCTTTGAGTTCCCTACCTATCAATATCTCAAAACAGGAGAAGTGGTTGGAAAGTGCCTTTCCTTCAAAGATAATAAATAAGGCTTAAGGAGGGATGATTTCGAATGCCTAAAACGTCTCCAGAACAAAAAAATGCACGTCGCGAAGAGATCATTGACGCTTGTGAAATGTTGTATCAAACCATGAGCTTTAAAGATATTACGCTGAAAGAGATTGGCCAGATTACAAGTTTTACACGCACCTCCATTTATAATTACTTTCAAACTAAAGAAGAGATTTTTTTAGCTTTATTGAAGCGTGAATACGAATTGTGGATTGCTGATTTAAAGAGTCAAATGAATCATAAGGCGAGCATGAGTAAAGAGGAGTTTTCTTCTATGCTCGCCCATTCTTTGGAAAAACGACCTCAATTTTTGAAAATCTTATCGATGAACCATTATGATATGGAAGCAAACAGCCGACCCGAACAACTCACCGCTTTTAAAGCGGTCTATGGGCAATCCATGCAGGTGGTGAAATCAGGGCTAGATAAATATTTTCCAAAAATGAGTGAAGTGGAAAAGCAAACCTTTATTTATACCTTTTTTCCCTTTCTCTTTGGCGTTTATCCTTACACGTTTGTAACCCAAAAACAAAAAGAGGCCATGGAAAAGGCGGAAGTAAATTACGTATACTTTACGATTTATGATTTAACTTATCACTGTGTTTATCAGCTTCTAAAATAAAAGACCAGAGTCGTGGTGGCTCTGGTCTTTATTTGTCTAATAAGAAATGACAAGCTGCATTTTGAATTTTTCTTCTCCATACACCGCATGGGGGAATGTCTTTTGGCATGATGAGTGTTTCGCCTTCTTTGAGGTAGAAGACTTCATCGCCAACAGTAAAACGGCCTACGCCATCTAAAACTGTAACCATCGCATCTCCATCCGAAGTATGTGTAGAGATTTCTTCGCCTTGATCAAAGGAGAAAAGTGTCATGCTCACTTTATCGTTTTGGACTAAAGTCTTGCTGGCAACTTGACCAGGTTGATAATCAATTTGATCCTTCAATTGCAAAGGTAGATTTTTTTCAATATTTTTATACATCAAGCATCTTCCTTATCTCTTTTTAAAGGTCTAGTCTTTCCTTCTTTCTAACTTTCCAAAAACTCTGAAGAATCATGGAATGATCTTATAGAAGAAGTAAGACCTACCTACATAATATAGTATTGAAAAGAGCGAGAGTTTTGTCTAATTTAATGCTTGGGCTAGAATTCATCTTTTTATTTGGGGACAAATTATGGATTCTAAAAAAAAGATGACCCAAGCTTCGAGTCATCGTCATCTTTAGATTCAATTAAATTTGAACTCTTGAAGCCAAGCTTGAATTTCTCCAGCGCTTGCATTAGAAGGAAAACGTTTTCCTTCTAGCCAATTGGCATTGGAAGCAATTTTCTTTAAGGCAACATCACTGTTTCCAAAACCACTGCTTGCAGAGGTACAAAAGGGAATTAACGTTTTATCGGAAAAATTATAGCTTTCCATAAATGTACTCAAAATATTAGGAGCTTCTCCCCACCAAATTGGATAGCCAATAAAGATTACATCGTATTGATCGATGTCAGCGATGGAATTGGAAATCGTAGGACGAAAATTGGGATCGCTTCTTTCTGCGGATACTCGACTTGTAGAATCATTGTAATTCAGATCTTCCTGCGAATACGGAATTTCTGGTTCAATTTGATAGAGATCCGCATCCAAAGTAGTAGCAATGATTTCAGCTACATCCTTGGTATGATTGGTAGCCGAAAAATAGGCCACTAAAATACGTGAATTCTCAGAAGTAGCTAAACTTTCTTGGTTTTGGGAGGAAACACTTAATTTATCTTGTTTAGTACAACTGATCAAAGTACAAGCCATGAGACAGGCTAAAAAGGCATACATCCATTTTTTCAACATCTCTATTTCGATTCCTTCTTTTTCAAATAGGGAACGATTACATCAAAAAACTTCTTGGCCCAATTCGCTTGGAAAGTAGCTATTTCAGGCCAGTCGGATTCTTTATCAATGTTTACTTTAGGAAACTCTATAAACACCTTAGAAGATTTAATGTCATCTCCACGTTTCCATTCGAGTGGAGTTCCAAGTGTGGATTCAATTTCTTCTTTATGGCTATAAAGTGCATCAAATGCTTCTTTATTGATCTGTTTATCTTTATTCAATACGACTTCAACTCGGGCTCCATTTTGGTTGGCCACACAACATAGACTAAAGCCACTCACACCAAAAGAGCCAGTGATCCAGTTATCTTTGGAAGGACTAACTTTGGAAAAGGGACCATTGGGTCCATGAACTTTTTTGATTTGTTCAAGAGCATAACTCCAATATTTCTGGTTTTTCAGCGGGCGTTCTTGGGCGGTACTCAATTTATGTTTATCATTACGTGGTTTATTATCTTCTTCTTTTTCCTCACGCAAATAGAAGACCAAATCAGAAGGATCCTCGTTATACAATTTGAAGAGTTGTTCTAAAACATTTAATTTGGTGGTAGTACTGGTATTCACATCCACATAAAATCCATCTCTAATCTCAAAAGATCTTATAAACCGAGGACTGAGTCCAAAAGCCTTAGGTAATCCTTTTTCTTCTGATGTAGCTAGCTTAGGAAGAATGGATTTATCTTGAGCATCCAAGATCTGCACGACCTTTTGGAACATCTCACTCCAGGTTTTTACGGACTGTTCCGTATTTTGAAAAGTAAATTTTGAAATCTGGCGGTTCGTTAAATCTTCCATATCTTCAAGAGTAGAGGTTTCAAATTGCTTTTCTTCTGGAGCATAATCTGTATTTGGAGCAGCCCATATGGTTAAAGCTTGATTCATCAGATATTCATTGCGTTCCTCTAGCTCTTGTAAAGTCCAATGATCCTTTTTGGCAATCCAAGTATTCAGGCGAATTCCACTATGCTCAAAGCCATTAGCCATTGTTTTCTTATCTGTAAAGGATCGGTTGCTGTATTTGGCGTTATAAGCGGTGAGTGTCAAATTAGCTAATCTATGTAACCATACTTCATGAATTTTGGCATAGTCTTCCCCAAGCTCCTTCCGCCATTCGGGAGAGAGATGTTGCGGCATGATGTGTTCAATGGAATAAGTTCCATCCTCAAAATGTCGGTAGACATCTTTGTCTTCTAGCGTTCCAAAGTTCTCAAAGCGTTCAAAGATATACATTCTATTTTTACTATTCATGGAATAGATCGGACGTTGTGCAACAGCAACTTTAAACTCTTCATCGCGAGGAAAACGACCTCGATCCTTTTTGGCCATTAAGGCATATTTAAGCTTTTCTACATAGTTATCTTCCGTGCCATCATAGCGAATGACTTCTTTATGAAGTAAAAGAAAGATTTTATTCAGGCCATTAGTAGGCAACTCACACATCATTCTTCGAAAGAGATAGTTTTCGATGATCAAAAAAATTTCGGTGACTTGATCTAAGGTGAGTTTCTTTTCATCATACAAACGCAAAACCTCAAGAAAATAAGGTCGAGTGACAGTTGTTTCTAAGCGATTGAGTCGTTCTATGCAGGCATTTAGAGTAGTGCTTTTGGAAGAGCCATCGAGAAGAATTTGATAACGTTTGGCATAAGCGAGCATCTCCGCTAACAAGGATTCCGTTTCCATGTGAGTAAGCTCGAAAAACTCCTTGAAAGTCGAGTGAATTTTCTTCTGAGAGGGAATGGCTTGTTGCTTCACGCTCAAGTAGTCCCGCACAAAAGAACTGACATCATACTTAGTGCAGATTTCGATTTGGTTCCAGTATTTTTCATAGTATTTTTCCTGCTTTTTAGCCGGTAGACCCATAAGGATAAAATTTCGAATCTTATCGCCTTCGCTTAGATCAAGTCCAGTTGAGTTCAAGCTTTCAAAAATGAGCTGGGGATTGTCATCTGGATCCAATCGAATGTTAATAATTTCAAGGCGGCAAATCGCATCATAAAGTTGGTCCATGGTGATCTCTTTTTGTTGAATGCGATCGTAAAAATAACTGTAGTTTACAGTCAAATTGGATTCTCGAATGTATTCATCGGTAGAATCTTCAAACAGTTTTCCAAAAGCGGCTTGATCATTCTTAATCGGCTTGAGTTTGATTCGAGTTTCTTCTGGTTGCCATTTATCCACTAAAAATTCCTCAAAGATACGTTGCCTTAAATTATGATTTTCAGCTGCAATAACTCCTTTATCCATCAGGTTATACATTGCAAGTAGCAATAACGAAACGGTGGTAAGTCGTTGCTGACCATCGATAATTATAAATTCTTCATGTTGGCCATTGGGATTGTATACGGAAACCAGACTGCCAAAAAAATGGTTCTTTCTTTGATTTTTTACGATCTTCACCAAGTCATCGTAGAGCTGTTTGCAGTTTTCTATTTTCCAATCGTAATTGCGTTGATAAACAGGAATTACAAATCGTTTATCGGATCCCTCCATATACTTGACCAATTTACCTTCTGAACCTTTCATTTTTTGCCATTCCTTTCTAATTATTGAATTTTTAATTGATGTTTTTGAAATGACGATCTTAAATACAATTTTTCAATGCTCATCACCTATTATTTATAATCTATAAAAATTTATAACATTCTATTAATTTTAATTAAGAGTACGTTATAAATTTCTTGTACAGTTTTGGCTGTTAGAAAAATTTAAGAAAATTCGTAGAAAAAGCGCGAAAAATTGTAAATAGAATTCTTTTACAATCGAGATGTTCCTTAGGAAAGGAGGAAACGAATGAAAAATATCATTGCGATTGTGGATGATGAAAGAGACATTGCTGATTTGTTGAAGCTCTACTTAAGCAATGAAGGATATTTAGTTGAAACTTTTTATAATGGACAAGACTTTTTACAATTTTTTGATCAAATGACTCCTAAATGTGAGCTGGGCTTAGCCATTTTGGATCTCATGCTTCCTGACATAGATGGGTATAGGCTTTGTCAACACATTCGCCAAAACTCTTATTGTCCGATCATCATGTTAACAGCTAAAAGCAATAATGAAGATAAAGTTTTAGGATTAGCTCTAGGAGCGGATGATTATATTACCAAGCCCTTTCATCCTCTAGAGGTCATTGCACGCGTTAAAACCCAATGGCGACGCTATACCACCTACAATTCAAAACAAAACAGTTCCTCTTATGAAATTCGTGGGTTAGAGATCAATCAAGATCACCATAAATGCTTGTTGTATGGTAAAGAACTTCCTTTAACGCCTATTGAATTTTCTATTTTATGGTATCTTTGCGACCATCAGGGAAGTGTGGTATCGAGTGAAACGCTTTTTGAAGCGATATGGAAGGAAAAGTACTACCAAAATAGTAACAACACTGTGATGGCTCATATTGGACGATTGCGTGAAAAACTTAAAGATTCGGCTCGATCACCGAAGTGGATTAAAACAATATGGGGAGTGGGATATACCATTGAAAAATAGAAAAGAACGAGGAAAGTGGCTCAAAACAAAGAATCAAGGCGTAAAAGACGAAAAGAATTTCTCTTCCCAGAGAAATTTTTATTCTTTACAGAAAAAGCTTTTTATATATGGTGTAGGTTTTCTTCTCGGTAGTTTTCTTCTTTTTTATGGACTGCTTTCTTTTTTACAAAATCACTTTGCCTCTACCATTCAAGAGATCTTTCAACTTGGTTTAGGATTTAATGAAACTGAGGCTTTTGCCTTATATGAGAAGCTTTTTCGTAGCCATCGCGATCTTTGGATTGGCTTACTTTTTATACTCATTTTTTTAAGTGCTCTTTGGCTCTATTGTCATTGGATTGTGCAACGTTTTCAAGAAGTGG
>JAAVAY010000132.1 GCA_014803815.1 Allobaculum sp.
CCCCTACTTTGAGCAAATCGCTCAAGATTTAACCATGGCCACCAATTTGGATTTACGCGATGTTCTTTTCGATCACCAAGAAGACTATTTGTTTTATCGCACTGACCACCACTGGGCTACGCAAGGCGCTGGATTCGGGGCCCAAGCACTCATAGCCTTTTGTGGTGGCGAGCTGAATTTCAAGGAGTATATTTACCAAACGCTCTCCACCAATTTTGAAGGCACCTCTGCGTCCTATACGGGAAGTGTTGGCTTATATGATTCCATTATTGCAGCCAAAGCCACTGAGTTGCCTTCCTATCAAGTGGCTTGGGGAAATGGTAGAAGAAGTGATAGTGTGTATGTCCCGGAAGCTTTAGAACAAAAAAATCAATACGCCTATTTCTTAGGTGAAAATGAAGGGTTAGTTCAAATTTTGACCCAAGCTAAGACGAATCGCCATCTGCTTTTGATCAAAGACTCCTATGCCAACATCATGGTGCAATATCTCTTGCCCTTTTACGATTCCATTTTAGTGGTGGATCCTCGCTATTATGGCGACGATCTCAATGCGCTTGTCCAACAAAATCCCATCACCCATATCGCCTTTGTTCTCTCTTATCAATCCTTTCGAGAAGCGATCGAACTTGCCCCCTTTGCAGCACGCTTAGCCGATATTCCCTTAGATATGGACTCGGCCACCTAAAAAACCTATGCCTTGGATGGGGGAATAGGTTTTTGTTTAGATTGTTTCGATTTTTGGCATCGAGCGCGAAGCCACCAAAGCCACGCCCGTATGAGCTAAATCTTCACAGAGTACCTCGCCACAGGCAATCGGGGCTTGTACTTGCAAAGTGCGGATTTGTTCCATCGCTTCAAACACTTTGCGCAAAGGAATCTCCTCTTTGGTGATGACAGGCAAGACCCGTAAAGGAGCTTGCTCGATACGCACTGTGGAAGTCAATATCCGCATGGGATCGATGCATTCCACGCGGGCATATGCTTCGCCTTTAGGACAGCGATTGCCTTGAATGGAGTGAACTTGATTGCCTTCGAGTTCCACTTGAATCGAGCAACCCATGGGACAATTGACACAAACGAGTGTTTTGGTTTCCATATTCTTCCTCTATTCTGTTTCAACCACTTCAATTTCGAGTGGAGCTTTTAGAGTCTTTAAAAGTGTGGGATCTAAAGACAAGCGTTCCATTTCCGAAGGAATCATCTTTTTCTTGCGCATCTTCTTTAGAAGAATTCCCTCGCTTTTTACACGAATGGTGACGTTTTCCATAGGCTTTTTCACACGGAAAAAAAATTCTACTTTGTCTTGCACTAGGCTTGGATGAAGTTGACCTGGCACGATATAACTCGTTTGTCCCTTAGCCAAAACAGGATAAGCCACTTCGTAAGCATGATCTTTTTCGTGTAAATAGGCAGCGGCTCCCTTAGCGGCGCGTTTAGCTTGGAGGGTCACAAAATCCACTAAGTCGTGGACGTGTAAGCCATTGCCACACGCAAAAATTCCAGGCACACTTGTCATATAGCGCTCATCCACCACAGGACCTTTCGTGGCTGGATTCATGACAAGGCCCGCTTCATCGGCCAAGTGGTTTTCTGGAATGAGACCTACGCTCAAAAGCAAGGTATCAACGGGAAGGATACGCTCTGTACCCGCCACTTTTTGGCGATTTTCATCCACTTGGGACAGCTCAATGGCCTCTAAGCGTTTGGTTCCAAAGATATTGGTGATGGTATGGCTTAAATACAAGGGAATGTCAAAGTCTTCTAGGCACTGCTTTAGATTGCGAGGCAAGCCATTGGAATAGGGACACACTTCCGCAACTCCAAGCACTTTGGCGCCTTCTAAGCTCATCCGTCGGGCCATGATCAGACCAATATCGCCTGATCCCAAAATGAAGACGTTTTTGCCAACCAAACAGCCTTCCATATTTAAATAACGCTGCGCTTGACCGGCCGTATAAATGCCAGCAGGACGAGAGCCAGGAATGTTTAACGCGCCCCGCGCGCGCTCGTAGCAACCTACCGCTAAAAGGATCGCATCCGCACTCAGATGCATCACCCCCTGCTCTGGATTGATGGCTTCTATGGTGCCATCGCTGGATAAATGTGTAACAGTGGTATGGAGAAAAAGGGGAATATGGTGCTTTGCTACTTCACTTGAAAAGCGCTCAGCATATTCGGGACCAGAAAGCTGCTCTTGAAAGGTTTGAAGCCCAAAACCATTGTGAATGCATTGTTGTAAAATGCCGCCTGGTTCAAAGTCTTTTTCTAAGATGGCAATGTTTTCAATGCCTTGATTTTTTAATTCAATCGCTGCGGCTAAGCCCGCACTGCCCCCGCCAATGATGAGAGCTTGGTAGTGGGTAGAGAAAGCGGGTTTGGAAGGAAGGGATTTCATCGAATGACCTCCTCTAAGATGGACGAACCGAGTTCATCCAAGACTACATCCAAAGGAGAAATATGGAGTTCATGGGCTAAAATATCCACCACTAATGGTTCACAAAAGCCGCCTTGACACCGACCAAATCCAGGCCCGACGCGCTTTTTTACCCCTTTGATGGAACGTGCTCCACAAGGAGAGTGAATCGCATCGATGATTTCTCCTTCACTCACCTGCATACAGCGACAGACGATTTTGCCATAGAGCGGGTTTTGAGCGATTTTGGCTTGGCGTTCTTCTGGACTCAAAAAGCGCAGAGGAAGCATCGATTCATGGGTACGGATAGCCCGAGGATTTTCCTTTAAATCGACATGTTTAGAAATAAAGTGCTCAATGAGGTATTCGCTAATCGCTGGAGCACTCGCTAGACCTGGTGAATCAATGCCCGCAGCTAAAATAAAGCCTGGATGATTTTGACTTTCTTCTAAAATAAAATCGCCGCGATTAGTCGAGGGTCGAATACCAGAAAAACTACGGATCACTTTACCAAAGGGAATGTTTTCCACTACTTTGTTGGCTTCTTGTTTCACCTGCTCTAAACCCGTTTGACTGGTGCTGACTAAGCTTGCTGCATCCCGTTCTAGTGTATCTAGAACTTGGGAAGTGGGGCCAACCAAAGTATTGCCATATACAGTTGGAATACAGAGCACTCCTTTTCCTTGGGCACTTGGAACGGGAAAGACAATGGAGTGGACGACATCGCACCCTTCCTCTAAAACAAAGTATTCCCCGCGTTTAGGAATCATCGTAAAAGATGGCTCTTCTAAAAGAGTCATCACCTTTTCGGCTCCAAGACCAGCCGCGTTGACGACAACTTTAGTGTTTAAAACTTGGTTAGGGGTGATAACTCGAAAACCAGTCTTGTCTTTTTCAAGACCGAGCACTGGACTATCCAAAAAGAGCTCAGTGCCATTGGCCATAGCAGTCTCTAAAGAAGCTTGGGCAATGAGCCAAGGGTAGACAATAGCCGTTTCGGGAAAAAAGAGCACTTCACTGACTTGACTGGATAAATTGGGTTCCTGTTGGCGTGCTTGTTTGGCATCCATGCGCACACAAGCAATGTCTCTTTCTTGAGCCCGTTTTTCTAGGACATCAAGATGAGCTTCTTCTTCCGCTCCACAAGCGGCGACAAAGGAGCCAATTTGTTGGTAGGGAGTCTGCAAATCTTTACATAAGGTAGAGTAGCGTCTTGCTCCAAGAGGATTGAGAAACGCTTTTAAGGTGTTTTCTTCGGGATCATAGCCCGTATGGATAATAGCGGAGTTAGCCATTGTGGTTTCATTGGCAATATCATGGTTTTTCTCTAACACCGCTACGTTTAAATTGTAAAGGGACAAATCATAGGCTAAAAGAGAGCCAATGATGCCTGCCCCGATAATGACGACATCGTACATCAAAATCTCCTATCTCTAAGAAGGATTTCCCTTCTTTAAAATCCAATATGGGATTTTGGATATTATAGTGAGTCTGGCTTCAAAAGGCATCTAGAAAAAAGAAAACCTTTTCAAGGGCTTTCAAAAGGAAATTTGAGCTTGGGAAAGAAAAATGTGTCAAGTCACAAGCAAGATAACAAACGAATCGAAAATTGGCGCAAAGCATGGCATTCTTCTAATGCCTGTAACGCGTAAGGGAGGATGATATGGCAAAATCGATTGCAATTTCGGATCATTTTACGTATTCCAAATTGATCCGCTATTGTTTACCTAGTGTCACGATGATGGTCTTTACCTCGCTTTACACCATTGTCGATGGCTTTTTTGTCTCCAATTTAGCCGGCGAAAAAGCCTTTACGGCCCTCAATCTCATTTGGCCGATTATTGGAATTTTGAGTTCCTTCGGATTCATGATTGGAACGGGAGGAACGGCCCTGGTCTCTAAAACGTTAGGAGAAGGGGACAATCAAAGAGCGTGTGAATACTTCACGATGTTGATCGTCTTTGAAGTGATCCTTGGTATAGGAGTCTCCACTCTAACGATTGTTTTTCTTGAACCTTTAGCTCGTCTTTGTGGAGCTACAGATGATTTGTTACACGATTGTTATTTGTATGCGATTCCCCTTTTGGCTTGCCAAGCGGTTTGTTTTATGAGCAACTCCTATCAATCCTTTTTGGTCGCAGCTGGAAAACCAAAGTTTGGCTTAATCATCTCATTAGCGTGTGGCGGATTAAATATGGTGTTGGACTATGTTTTGATTGCTCTCTTTCACCTTGGAATTTTAGGAGCCTCTTTAGCCACAGCTTTTAACTGGGTGCTCGGGGGATTGATTCCTACCTTTTGGTTTTGGAAGCATCAAGAAAACGATTTGCACTTTGTGAAGTTCAAGTGGAAATTCAAGGCCATTTGGCAATCGTGTTTTAACGGAATGTCTGAGATGGTCACCAACTTGTCCCTTTCCTTTGTGTTGCTTTTGTACAATTTGGTGCTGATGAGAATTGCTGGAGCCCAAGGAGTCGTTGTGTATGGCGTGGTGCAGTATTTAGGCTTCTTATTTGCGGCGGTCTTTTTAGGCTACACCTTAGCGGTAGCGCCTTGCATTGGGTATCAATATGGGGCCCAAAACCACGAAGAACTCAAAAACCTCTTTCATAAATCGCTCATTCTCCTTGCGATTTTGAGTGGAGTGGTCGTTCTTATGGCAGATGCCTTCGCCTATGAACTTGCAGCCCTATTTGTTTCCTATTCACCAGAATTGATGGAGATGACCCATTATGCTGTACAGTTGTATTCCCTTGGCTTTTTAGTGGCGGGATTCAATATCTTTGCTTCTGGCTTTTTTACCGCTTTAAACAATGGGCCCGTTTCAGCTTTGTTGTCTTTGATGCGAACCTTCGTCTTTCAAGCGCTTGCCGTTTTGGTGTTGCCTTATTTCTTTGGACTGACTGGGGTATGGATGGCCAATTTTATCGCCGAGATCCTCTCTTTAGGATTAAGTACATTTTTTCTTCTTAAACTCAAAAAGCGTTATGGCTACTAAGCCTTAGCGCTTTTTTGGTTTTATGAAACAAAAGAAAGAGAAAAAGAAAGGCTTTGAGCTTATCCTACAAATGCTATTCGTGGGAAGGACTAAAAACTTTTTTTCTTCAATCTCTTCTTTTTGGTTTTCTTTTTT
This sequence comes from Allobaculum sp., assembly GCA_014803815.1. The sequence goes on from JAAVAY010000132.1 coordinate 5,547, forward strand.
TAGGATCGTAGATTTCTCTTTTCTTTGAGAGGAAAAAGAGAAAAATAAAAAGGGACTCATACTCTTCCCCTATAGCTTAAAGAAAACCCATGAGAGAAAGAAGGAAAAAGATGATTCGAAAAGCAGAACTCAAAGATATGAAACGCATTGATGA
>JAAVAY010000133.1 GCA_014803815.1 Allobaculum sp.
AAGGCTCTAAAAATAGAGCCAAACAACGTATTAAGGTAGCTAAGATTCACGAGAAAGTGGCGAATCAGCGAAAAGATTTCCTACATAAACAATCAAGGCAGATAGACATACGATTACGTATGTATTGAAGATCTTGATACGAAAGCAATGGCGCAGTCCTTGAATTTCGGCCAATCTGTGGCTGATAACGTCTGGGGAATGTTTGTGACATTCTTACAGTAGAAGCTCGCGATATGGACAAAAAGCTTGTAAAAGTAGATAAGTTTTTTGCAAACAGTCAAGTTTGTAATGTTTATGGTTACAAGAATTCTGAAACGAAAAATTTATCTGTCAGAGAGTGGGATTGTTCGGAATGTGGTACCCATCACGACAGAGATGTAAACGCAGCAATCAACATCCGAAACGAAGGGATGCGGTTAGTAAAGGCATAGCCACTTCATAGAACCGTGGGGCACACGGAGATAGCTCGCTTATGCTGTAGTCAGTGGACTACTCGAACGAGAACCGACTGTTCGCTTGTGCGAAAGGAAGCCCCCGCCTCTTTAGGCGGGGGAGGATGTCACAAGGCAAATTAGCCTTCTCACTGAGGATAAAGAAGGCTGATTAGGGGAGGGGATTTTATGGCACAGACAACCGTTGGCGATTTAGTACGCCAATTTCACTATAAGCAAGTCAGTGGAACGCCAACTGCGCTCAATCGAGTGATTACATTACCGGACATCAATCGACCAGGACTTGAATTAGCGGGTTATTTCTCTAATTCCCAAACCAAACGCATCGTGGTCATCGGGGGTAAGGAATATCGCTACATTATGGATGAAATGGACGAAATTTCCCAGCGGCGTGTGTTCGAATTTTTAACCAACGAACAAACTCCTTGTATTTTGATTACTGGAGATAGTGAATGTCCTCCAGTATTAAAAGAGATTGCAGATCGTAAAAACTTCCCAGTTTTTTTAACTAATCGCAAAACCAGTCAATCGGTTGTCAATGTGACCAACTATTTAGATGAACTTCTTGCTCCCGCCCAACTAGTGCATGCTGAACTCGTGCGCATTTATGGGGTCGGGGTATTGATTTCAGGAGCCAGTGGTACGGGTAAAAGTGAGATTGTATTGGATCTGGTAAAAAGAGGGCATCAGCTCATTGCGGATGATCGAGTGGACATTTATCGCATTCACAATACGTTAGTGGGGAAGACAGCCCAAATTATTGCTGGATATATGGAATTGCGTGGTGTGGGAATCATTGATGTCAAACGCTTGTATGGCATCACCTCTGTAGCCAGTAGTGTAGAAATCAGTATGGAAATTGTGCTTGAGCCTTACGATTCGAATGCAGATTACGACCGCATCGGCTTAGAAGGAAAAGAGTATAGCGAGTATTTAGGAATTAAAATCGTGCGCATGACCATTCCTGTTACCTATGGTCGTCCTATGGGAACTGTCATTGAAACAGCCGTCACCAATTATTTATTGCAACTTGATGGCTTTGATTCGGCTAAGGAATTTGAAGAATTAGTCTTAAAGGAAATTGAAAAGAATCGCCAGATGTAATAATCGCCCTTTTTCAAGAGGGCTTTTTTTCTCTTTTAAAAAGAAATCGTGGCATTCCCTAGCCTATTTCATCGGATGTAAGGGGATAATTAAGATATACCTCGGATAATTAAAATATGGAAAGACCTTTATCATGAACAATCGATTGTATTGGTCAAGCAGCGTATTGTCGATCTTGGCCTGGATTTCCGCTTGGCTTGTGATTTTAATGGGTATTTATACTACTTTTGGCCGTTGGGGAATTGAGAAAAAAAAGCGATTTATATTTTTAGCGATTTTTACTTTGATCTTTGCCTTGCTGGGAACTCTTTTAAAAAATCCAGAATTTGCTCTTATGGTAGCTTTAGCTATCGTGGGCGTTTGTTTTCCCTTTCCTCTTCATCGTCTGCGCGTTTTAGATGGTCTTGGAATGTGGATGCCGATTGGACTGGCTATTTTATTATATGGATTGCATGGCACCCATCATCTTCAAATTATGATGAGCCAATTGCTCTTATTGATTGGCTTTATTGTGTTGCGACAAGGATATGTTTCTCGCTTTTACAAACATTTTGGACAACTGTGGTTTGTTTCCCTCTTCATGTGTTCAGCGATTTTATTGCTCACTCCCACAAACCAAATTGAAATTGTGATTTGTCTTGTGATCGCCACTTTGGGGTATATTTGGGTGAGCTTTCTTAAAAAAAACAATGAAAAACCTCTGCTATTATTTGATTTGGATGGTACGCTTATCGATTCTCAAGAACTCGTATTTGAAACCTTTCGTCAAGTGTTTAAAAAGCGTAAGCCAGGCTATCCTTTATCTGAACAAGAGTTGTATTCCTTTTTTGGTCCTACGTTAGAGGAAAGCTTTTCACGTTATTTTCCTCCTGATGAAGTTCCTGAAGTAATTGATTTATATCAACAAATCAATTTAGAGCTACATCCTACTTTATTAAAAGCCATGCCTTATGCTCAAGAGATGCTTAAAGCATTGCATGATCAAGGCTATTCTTTAGGTATTGTTTCCAATAAGCGCCGTCATCCAGTGGAATATGGTCTACGCTTAACAAAGCTTACACCTTACTTTGATCAAGTCTTTGCTAAAGAAGACCAGCCGGCTTGTAAGCCAAATCCGGATGGTCTTATCTATGCGGCAACTTCATTTGGGTATCCACTCGATCAAGTGGTTTATGTCGGGGACAACAGCGTGGACATTCAAGCGGCTCGAAACACAGCTTTCTACTCAATAGGCTATACTGTAGACGAAACTCAAAATCAATCTTTGCAGCAACAACACCCCTGCCGTATACTCACGGATTTACGACAACTTCCAAATGTTATAGAGGAGGAAACAATATGGATCGACAAGTCGATGTGGTAATTATTGGAGCTGGTCCAGCTGGAATGACCGCAGCTATTTATGCTTCAAGAGCTGGATTAAGCACCCTTATGATTGATGCATCCGCTCCTGGTGGGCAGCTTTTAAAAACATATTTAATTGATAACTATCCTGGAATTCCAAGTGTATCCGGACCTGATTTAGCCATTCAGATGTATCAACAATCGGTCTCTTTTGGAGCGGAATACATGTATGGATATGTAGAAGAAGTGACCAAAGAAAAACAAGTCAAATTACAAGACGGCTCCGTTATTACCGCTCAAGCTGTTTTAATTGCGACTGGAGCTAAAGAAAAACAACTTGGCATTCCTGGAGAACAAGATGCGATTGGTCATGGCGAAAGCTTCTGTGCCGTTTGTGATGGAGCATTCTTTCGCGATAAACGCGTTGTAGTTATTGGGGGAGGCGATTCCGCTTTGGAAGAAGCCCAATTCTTAACGCGCTTTGCTTCAAGTGTAACGATTGTAATTCGGCGTGATGTATTTAGAGCGACCGAAAAGGCAAAACAAGAAGTGGAAAAAAACGACAAAATTCATGTCATTCGTCGCCATATTCCAAAAGAAATTTTATTGACCGATGGCAAAGTATCTGGAATTGTTCTTGAAAATACTGATACCCACGATTCCATCACCATTCCTTGTGAAGGTGTCTTCCCTTTCATTGGCCATACTCCTGAAACGGCTTTTGCCAAAGATCTTGGGATCATGGATCAAAATGGATATATTCTCACCCAAAATGGAATGGCGACTGCTGTTCCTGGTATTTATGCAGCCGGAGATTGCACCTATAAGGAATTACGCCAAGTCGTTACCGCTTGTGGAGATGGAGCAAGAGCAGCTACACAAATTTTCCATTTCATCACAGGCATTTAAAAAAATCTTTTTCTCGATTAAGCCTAAAAAGCATACCGCCCTCTCAATTAAGCCAATAGGACGATATGCTTTTTTTATGATTAAAAACTTTTGAATAATCTACAGCTTAAATTTATCCGCCGTTTATAGCTCGATTTATATTTAAAGATCAAGCTATAGTAGGAAGAAGTGTCGGAATGTCTAAGAATGAGGCATAACCTTGTTTCTAAGCCTCTAAAATTCATTTGACATCATAATTAACCATCGATAAAAGAGAAATTACATAGATTAACTATGTATTATTTTCGAGGCATAAACTGTGGACGAATTTAAGAAGTAAAGAATATAAATCCTGAAAGATTCATTTCACATTATTAGGAATCTTTGACTTAACCATAAAAAAGGACGGCTCGAAAGCAGTCCTTAAAAACTTAGTTATTGACACCATGATGAACGGCGGGAGAAGAAGTGGTTAAGCCTCTAAACACATACCCAGCATCGCGGTAAGCTTGAATGATTTGGGGTAAAGCCTGGGCGGTAGTGCTTTTAGCATCTGTATCATGCATTAACAGCACCACATTATCTTGACCAATGCCAGCCGTCGCATTGCTCACTAAAATAGCTGGATCTACACCATTACCAGAGGCATCGGTAGAGTCTGCATTCCAATCAAAGTAGGCATACCCTCTATTTTCTACTTCTTGAACCAATTCTGTCATCAAATTGGGAGTGTAGTCAGCTGAAATCGTATTGGAAGAACCTCCTGGAAAACGAATGACATAAGATTTTACGCCGGTTTGGCTTTCCACTAAATCACTGATTTGTTGCAAGTCTTGGAAGTAGGATTCTTCACTTGCGTATACAGTAGCATAATCGTGAGAGAAAGTATGAAGCGCGATGGTATGACCTGCATCAACAATGTTTTTCATCAAGTAGTAATACTCTGGATTGGCTCCAATAACAAAGAAGGTCGCAGTAGCCCCGTATTGGTTTAACGTATCCAAAATTTGTACCGTAGTGCTTGAAGGTCCATCATCAAAGGTTAAATAACAAATTTGTTTTCCAAAATCGGGATTTTCTATCACGGTTACAGCTTGATTGTAGGTAGTTTGATTTCCCGCTTTATCTGTCACCGTATAGGAAACGGTATACGTTCCTGGAACATTGCTATCGACGGCGCTACCATCGGCTGCAATGATAGGATTGGCATCAAAGTTATCGCTTCCTTGATATGTTTGGGGAACATAAGCATCTCCTTGAAGAACAGAAACACTTTCTTCAAAATTCTCAATGGTAGGAGCCACTTCATCCACTTCTCGGGTAAGAGTCGCAGTTTTGGTGGTGACATTATCGTATTCATCTTTAGCGGTAATGGTCACTGTGGTTGTTCCTTTTTCCCCTGGAGCACTCGCTCCATCCATTCGAAAAGCATATCGTGAAGCATCAGAGACTGAAACAACGAAATCTTGAGCTGTAATAGGCGCATTGACATCTACAGATACATTGCGGACTTCTAAGTCTGGCCCTAATGTATCTTCAACCTTAATCACAAATGGATAGATTTTTCCTTTATATTCGTATTGGCCTTGACTTACTCCAAGTGTACTCGTATCCACATTTCCCTCAAACGTAATATCATTAATAGAACCAAAAGCTAGAGTTTTAATGTTTCCATAAGGATCAAATTCGCTATTCGGTTGCACAATGTAGGTTTTCTCTTTTAAAACAAGGGGATGAAAATATCGATAAGCCCCCCATCCAATTAGGCCGCCTAAAACGACTAATAAAATAACTAAGAGCGTTGTCATCAACGCAATTCTTTTTTTAGGATTATTCAAAAATGGTATTGAATGCATCGTTGAAAATATGTCCTCCCTTCGATATAAGAATTAAAAAAGATGAAAGTATTTTATAAATCACAAAAAATTTTTTATCAAAAATATATTGAGTAAGTCCGAGAATAAAAATATTAGTAGTTGATAAAGGCTAAAATAGCCTTTTCTTATATATTTACTACACTATGAGAATAGTCTAATAACAGTATACTTGGTCTTTTTGAAAGAAACTTAAAGTAAACCTTAAGTTTCCAAAAAAATTCTAAATTAATCCCATAGAATCCCACAAGAAAAATAGTTTTGGAAAGTAAAAATCAATCGTCAAAGAATAATAAGGCTAAAAAGAAACTAGATCCATTGACAAAAGATATTGAATGGAGAAACCAAACGAAAAAGGCGTATTGCAGATAAAACGTTTACTCTGTTATACGCCTTTGAATTAAGCTAGTATTTTATGAAACATAGTGATGAATCGGAATAGACGTTCGGGTAAGTCCACGAAAGACATAGCCTGCCTCTTGATAGGCTTGAATAATTTGAGGTAAAGCTTGAACCGTGGTCTCTTTACCACTCGAATCATGCAACTGAATTACTACATTATCCATACCTATTCCTCGACATGCACTCGCTACAATTGTTTCTGTATCAACATAGGCTCCACTATCGTCTTGGGAACTGACGTTCCAATCAAAATAGGAGTACCCCTTAGATTCAATGTCTTTAACTAGACTACTCATAATGCCTTCACAATACGTAGAAGCCAGAGTATTCGAAGAACCGCCTAAAAACCGAACAATGTCCGCTTGCATTCCCGTTTGTTTTGTTACCACATCGCTAATTTTTTGTAAATCATCAAAATAGGCTTCTTCACTCGCATAAACAATGGGATAACTATCGCTATAGGAAAGCAATCCAATGGAATGACCCTCTTTTTGAATAGTGCTAAGGAGACTTAAAGAATTTTCCTCCGCTCCACTCACGAAAAAAGTAGCTGGAATTCCATATTGGTTGAGAACTTCTAAGACTTGTGAGGTGGTAGCAGAAGGGCCATCATCAAAGGTTAAATAACAGATTGGCTTTCCATAATCTGGATTTTCTTCCACAATCACCGTTTGTTGATAATTGCGTTGATTTCCGGAACGATCCGAGGTGGTATATTGAACCGTATACGTTCCAGGCGTGCTGATGTTAAGCTGTGAGGAATCAATATAAACTTTAGGATCACTGTCTAAATCGTCTTGAATAGTATAGGTACGAGGAGCATATATATCCCCTTGTAATAAGACGACCTTTTCATCAAATTTTTCAAGAGTAGGAGCAGTTTTATCAATTTTACGAGTCAGTTGAGCTGTTTGTGTGGTGATGTTGTTATAGAGATCGCGTGCCGTTATGGTGATGGTAAATGTTCCAGATTGGCCAGGATCCGTTTGGCCATCCATTCGAAAGGAATAATTAGAAGCATCTCCAATGCGGGTGATGAAATCTTCCGCCGTAATTGGAGTATTCACATCTACAGTTACATTTTGAAGTTCTAATATAGGACCTTTGGTATCCACCACTTCAACAGTAAAAGGATAACTTTCTCCTTCAAAAGTATAAGAAACATCAAAACTATTAATTTTTTCTGTGTTCACCTCTCCTACAAATGTAACGGACTCAAGAGGATGAAACCAAATCGATTGAATATTTCCATATGTATCAAAGGGTTCTTTTAGTTCAGTGATATAGGAATCTCCCTTTAATTCAAGGGGATGTAAATAGCGATAAAAGCTCCATCCCCCTAAAGTTAAAAGTCCAAGTAAAAAAACGATTCCAAAGGCACGCCACAATAGACTTTTTTTCTTCTTTTTGTTTTTTCTCTTTTTTTTATTGGGGGTCTTTTTTGTTTTAGAATTGGCCATATAGCATCTCCTTTCTATTTTCTTAATAAAAATCAATTAGTTTAGGATACTTTTTTCAATATAATGTGGAGAAGTTTAGTGTTTTTAGAGTGGAATCATGAATAATTAAGATCCAAAAGAAGAAAATCTTTCTGATTTTCACTTTATCTTTTTTAGATTGATTTTCCAACCGAATCACAAAATATGTCTAAAAATCCAAGCTATATATTTTAAGGGCTAATTTTTCGCTTTTGGATCGTTTTAAAGTCATTTGAAAAGAACAATTCTTTAGCTTAGATAGCGTACAGGTTTGGTCTTTAAATTTTCTTAAAAAAAGATGAAAGAAAAAGAAAATAGAGAAGATAAAAGAGCTTTCAAAAAAGGATACGAGAAAAACCGTCTAAAAAATTGGTCACTTTTGAGATGTTTCATAAAGAAAATAAGGTGGACATGATGTTTCATTATCAAACTTTCTAGATGAGGAATGGGAACAAATAACCCTTAAAATTCTCATGGTATGATGACAAACATAGAAATGCCAATGAATACGGCCCTAAAACTCTTCCCTCAGCTCTTTCAATTCTCCAAAATGAGGTTTACTTGATTATTGCATTGAATCTAAGCTAAATGGAAGAATGGTTTAAAGCTTTGGGGGCTAGCTTTAGAGTAAAAAGAAATAAATCGTTTAAAAGAACATCTTTTTAAATGCTTAGAAAGGAGGATCAGGATTTTCCAACGAATCTCCAATCCTGAATCAATATGAAAGTCATCGTGATTGGTGAAAACGCCAAAGAACAAGCTCTAGCTGCGGCCCTTGAGCGTACTGGTAATCACCAAATTTTAGTTTGTCCTGGTAATCCAGGCACAGTCCAGTTTGAGCAATCAATGGAGGAGCTACCTACTCCCTATACTCCAGAAAACATTTTGCAAACCATTGCTCAAGTAAATCCCGACTACGTTTTTATTTTGGATGAACATCTCATTCGCCAAGGCTGGAAAGAAAAAATCTCGAGTCGCGGATGGAATGTCATTTCCCCTAATAAGAAAGATGCTAAGTTAATTGATAACAAACCACTTTGGACCAAACGAATGCAAGAAAGTGATATTCCCGTGGCAGGCTTTACTCTGTGTGACAATTTAGACCAAGCTCTTGATTTAGTGAAAGATTTAGAAGGACCAATTGTTTTAAAAGAAATAGGAAAAGAAGGACGCTTTGCTATTCCTTACAATGGAGATGAGGCCACAGATCTTTTAAATGAATGGTTTGAACAAGGACCTACTCAAATCATGATGTGTGACTTTATTGAAGGGGAACGTTTTAATTTACCTGTGTTTGTTTGGAAAGATCGGGTGTTGCCTTTATTGCCCTTTGTAGTCATTCGTGGAGTCTATGAAAATGAAGACGACGCGCAATCCAAAGGGATGGGGGTGGTTTGCGATCCAAAAAATCGTTTTAGTCAGGAAGTTGGACCTCAAGCGATAGAAGAAATCATCGTCCCCTTTTTAAAGGAGCTTCAAAAAGATGGAATCGATTACTCTGGAATTTTGTCAGGAGAATTTATTTGGTCTGAAAAAGGTCCCGTCTGTGTGAATTTAAAAGCTGGTTTTTCTGAAACTGGTGCTTGTATTGAATCCATATTAATGGAATCCGATTTATTAAAGGCTTGGCAAGATTTAAAAGACTATAAAAAGCCAAATATGAAATGGTCTAAGGATGCGGCCGTAGGAGTTGTTTTGGCTGATAATAATTATCCCGATTCCATATCGGTAGGATGCCCTATCTCTACAGACGAAGATTTTGAAGGAAGTCTATTTTTAAACCACGTCAAACAAGGAGAAGAGAGTCTAGAAACCAATGGTGGTCGGGTTTTAGTGGTAGCCACCAAGGGAAAGACGATAGAAGAAGCAGCAAATAATACTCGAAGTGCTGCAAGTCATGTTCATTGCCCAGATCTCTTTTTCCGTAAAGATATCGGAAATTGTGAAGAATTAAACGAAGATAAATAAAGATTTTGAATAAAAGGCTTGGTAAGTTAAATACTTACTAGGCTTTTTTTCTTTCGACAAAAGGAAAAGTCACGACGTGACATCCTCCCTCGCCTAAAGAGGCGGAGGCTTCCTTGCGCATGGTGGCGAACAGTCGGTTCTCGTTCGACCACTGACTACAGCATAAGCGAGCTATCCCCGTATGCCCCACGGTTCTATAGAGTGGCTATGCGTTTGCTAACCGCATACCCTCGTTTTTGATGTTGATTGCCGCGTTTACATCTCTG
>JAAVAY010000134.1 GCA_014803815.1 Allobaculum sp.
AGGACAGGCGAAAAAAGAACTAGATTTTTCGCGCCTTTCTTTGGTCTTCTTTGGCTTTATTGTAGCGAGTCTTGAGTTTAGGGATCCTCTCTAAGCCTTTTTTAATCGGAAAAGAAAGAGTCAAGAAAAAGTCGCATGAAAAAGGATAAAAAAAAGCTGCAGGCTTTTTTCTGCAGCGATTATCTTTTTTCTTTATGCTCTGTCATTTTGTTGCAGTTTGGGCAGAACTTTTTGATATTCATGCGGTCCGGATGTTTTTTCTTATTCCGAGTCCCGATATAGTTTTCATTACCACATGTAGCACATTTGAAAATAATGCGGTCTCTCATTGAAGGCACCTCCTTGCAATTTACTTGACCGATTATAGCATATCGATTTACTTGGTTTCAATATGGCTAAAGAGTCAATTTAGACAAGCAAACGGTCTCAATTGTGTTATTTGAGATTGGATTTGTCTGCTTTTACTCGATTATTGTGGATACAATTCAAAATATTTGTCTAAAACTGGCCCTACTACATCTGTAGTACAGATGTTTCCTGAGACATTTTGACTATTGACTGAAGAAGTCGGTGCACTGCAAGCATAGGCGATGGTAGGATTTTCCACTGGGCCATAGCCAATTAAATTAGCCGTGGTCCACTCCCCTACTTCCGCGGTTCCCGTTTTAGCCGCCATGTTGTGCGACATTTTTTGAAGAGGTGTTCCACAGTTCCCATCCACGACGCAAGCCGCAAAGCCTTCTTGCACACGGGATAAATGGGAAGCATTTTCTTCTGGGAGCACGCTTTTTAAGAAATTTTCTTGGACATCGAAAATCTCATCGCTGTTGACTTCCTTAGCGTATTGATAAAAATGAGGCTGATACATTTTGCCATTGGAGCCGATGACTCCGGCATATTGCATCATCTGCAATGGAGTATAGGTGTCAAGCTGGCCAATGACATAGTTTAAAATCATGCCTTCGTCATTTTTTCCTGCTGAATATACGGATACTTCTCCTGGTACATCAATACCAGTGACATTGCCTAAGCCAAAAAGAGAATAGTATTGGCGCATTTTTTCAATGGTTCCTTCTACATCTTCAACCTCAAAGGCTTTTCCAGGAGCATAATCAAATCCTGCTAGGCGCATAGCGATATGGAACATGTATACGTTAGAGGAAACCGACAGCGCTGAAACATCACTGACTGGTCCATGGTCATGGAAGGAACCGAGTTCCCGGCCTCCGACATTGAGCCTGGCATCGTAGATGACTTCTCCTTCTTCCAAAACGCCTTCGGATTGACCCATATACACCGATACCCCTTTGACACAGCTTCCAGGATTGACTAAATTGGTGTAATTGCCCGAAGCAAAGTAGGAAAGTTGGCGGGTAGTGGGATTCATTTGATAGCCCGAAATGGCCAACACATCTCCCGTATGGGGATTTTCCATACACATGAACAGCGAATAAAAGTTTTGACGATTGGCCGTTCCGCCATACCGACTCAACGTGGTTTTGAGAGTTTGGTCTAGAGTTTGTTGTAGATCGATGTCAATAGATAAGTAAAGATCACGCCCTTTAACGGCGGGTTGCAAAATCTCCTTTTTGGCCAAACCATTGGAATCGTAGGTGATTTTGGCAATCTCCTCCGTTCCTGTCAAAATATCATTATATTGGTATTCCAAACCGGATTTTCCCACTTGGGCATTGTATTGATACCCTTTAGCCAAATACTCTTCCGCAAGGGTTTCAGGTAAGCCCTCCGTGGAGGTGGAGACACTTCCTAAAATGTCACTGAGCGATTCGCCATAAGGATATTCTCGTTTCCATCCATTAAAATCCACATCAAAGCCCGGAAATTCAATTTTATGTTCAATCAAATAGGCTGCATCTTCATCATCCACATCTTCGCGAATGACACTCGCTTGACCGCTACTCGCATTTTGAATCATGCGATCATATATGGCACAAGCGATCAACTTGCGCTCCTCGGCGGTTTCAATGCGTTCATAATCTAAATTTTTCAGTTGCGTTTGCCGAAGAGTAGAAGCACTCATCAACCCACTTTGAAATTGGGCGTATTCCTCTTCACTCAACAAATCATACCCTTGCCAAGCCGGATCGCTCGAATCGAGTTCACTCGTATAGCGTAAATAGGCATCTTTTAATTCTGACAGAGAAAATTCATCCAAAGTGAAGTGAAAGACTTCCCCCACGCGATCGGCATATAACATACAGTCTTCTGCATCCATATTATTCGGCATCGTGTACACGATGTGATGAGCGGGAATGGTTTGAGCCAATACACGGCCCTTTACATCATAAATTTGACCACGAGGTGCGCTCGTATATTGTTTAATGGAGGTGTAATCGTCTTGTTTTTGAAGATAAGTAGTGTGGTGGAGAGCTTGAATATCGATCAATCGTATCCACAATCCTCCAAATAAAGCCACGATGAATAGGGCTAAAATCAAAATGCGGTTGGAAATGGCTTTTTCGGTTTTCGCTGCTCCCATTTTGTGACGAATCTGCCGTTTTGCGGGGGCTTTTTTTGTGCCCTCTTTTTTTTGATGATTGGTGTTTTCTTTCATGCCATCCCCTCCTTCTTTTGTCTGATCATCCTATAATTGGTCCATTCTAACAAATCGCCCTCGGCTCTGAAAAGTTGGAAAAGGAAAAACGATCCAAAAAGAAAAAATGGTAAGCTCTTTTTCTCCACTAAAAAGGACGTATCGCCACTAGGATACGTCCTTAAATTTTTCTAACGATCTTTGAGCAACCAATCGCTCGCTTTGCGTACAATCAGCCAATACAATCCACCACTGACTACAGTAAGAAAAAGTAAAACAAAAATCGTCGCGGTTGGAAAAGAAAACAGCCAATAAGCGATTAAGAGTACTAACAACACAAGAGTAGACACTCCAAGATCGATGAGGGTATTGAAGTTGTTTTTAATCGCTTGAGTTTCGTTATCCCATACTAATTTTGGATGAAGGAGGTCGGTGATGAGGCCAAGCCAGTTGTTAAAGAGACTTGCCAGCCCATTTCCGAGAAAAAAGAAGCCATCCAACCATAAAGGATAGGGAATAAACATATGAAAGATGATCACGAGCATTTGAGTAGAAAGAATACTCAACACGATTCCTGGAACACACTTGAGCAGCGCTTGTTTCGAAATGGACATGGGAATTTGTTTCATCCAAGCCACGCCTGAAAGGCCCATACGTGAAATGGCCGTAGCACTTGCTCCACTTAGTCCCGACATAAATAAGGAAGAAAAAAGCCCAAGGCTCAACGCGATACTCCACAAAGGCAATCCAAAGACATCGAGTTGTCCATTGACGAGTAAATCCTCTTGAATGAGTTGTTGTAAGTCTCCTTTTTGCATCCATAAGGTAAGACCTAAAACTAGAGGAAGAATGAAACTCGAACCCACAATATTAAAGACATAGGCAGGGGTTTTAAAAAGCAAGATAAATTCGTTTTTCAAATACGCCTGCCAAGGAGCTTGGGTTCGAATTTGACCTGCTTCCACCTTTTTTTTAGAGGACGAGGCCCAATCGGAAGCCATCGCCGAATCCAAATACCAACGATTGGCCGCCCACCAATAGAGAAGCAACCCCACGCCAAAGATCAAAACTTCTATCCCAAAATTCCAAAAGGAGTGATCCAAGACCGCTCGAGTCGCAAAGGGAATTTGGAAAAAGATGCACTTTAAAAAGCCTAAGGAGTTTTCCATTTGCATGAGTAGGCTGCTCAGAGAAGTGGGATCTAAGTTTTCTATCTCCACCATTTTGGGACTAACCAAAGCAATGCTTAATGAGAAGACTAGAGCGATGATGCTTGAAATCAAGGTGAAGCGGTCTTTGTTGACGACTCTAGGCAAACAGGCAAAGACGATTAAGCAAAGCGTGCCTACCACCACAAATAACGTAAGATGAATCAAAATTTCCGATCCAAGCAAATAGACTAAGCCAAGCCAAGTAAATGCTTGGGAAAAAGCATAGCCCAAGAGAATGGGAAGACTGCCTCCAATCATGACTGCTGTTTGCATACTCAGCACCATGATGGTCTTGGCCCCTACAATTTCAAAGGCCCGAAAAGGCAAAGCAAGTAGCGTTTTATTATCTGTAGAAAAGTAAAAAACGGAGGGAAAGGCAAAGACAATCGTCATCAAGGAAAACAAACACTGCACGATAAAATACATCGTCAAATATGGGTGTCCAAGTCCCAAATTGAAAAAAGTCTGACTCGTAAACCCTAAATAAATCAACACAGGACAAAAGGAAAGCAGCACTAGGAGATACAGCATTCCCTTTCCAAATGATTTTCCCCAAGAAGAACGATTAGACTTAAAGGAGCGCTGGTTTTGGAACATCGTTTTGGTCAACAACCACATCCGATTTTTTGGCTGTTGACGCGGCGTTCCGGGATTGACCATAGGAGGAATACTTGGAGGTGTGCTTCCTTTTATCTCCTCTTTTTCTTCTATAGGAAGAGCAGGCAAAGAGGAATTGGTATTAGACGTGGTCACTTTGTGTCACCTCGATAAAAATATCTTCTAAAGAAAGTCCAGGATACTGGCTTTGAAGTGTTTCAAGCGTGCCTTGATAGAGTACTTTTCCTTTGGCGATCAAAATGATTTCATCACAAAGCTTTTCCGCTACTTCTAAAACGTGGGTAGAGAAAAAGACCGTTTTTCCTCGATTGGCATGGCCTCGCATTTTTTGTTTCAATAAGTAGCTCGAAGAAGGATCAAGGCCCGTCATCGGTTCATCTAAGATCCAAATTTCTGGATCGCATACAAGAGCTCCCATGATGATGGCTTTTTGACGCATTCCATGTGAATAGCTCTCCATTTGACTGTTTAGAGCCTCTTCCATTTCGAATTCTTTGGCCAAACTTTCTAAACGTTCTCGTCTAGTTTGTGTATCCACGCCATATAAATCCGCCATGAAGTTAATGTATTGCAAACCGGTGAGGCGTAAAAAGAGATCTGGAGAATCAGGAACCAGTGCAAATTGTTCTTTGGCTTCTACAGGACTCGTCGCCATATTGATCCCATTGAGCGTGATCGTTCCCTTAGTAGGCCGTAAGGCTCCTGTCATCATATGAATTGTCGTGGTCTTTCCGGCTCCATTCGGTCCAATAAAACCTGTAATGGCGCCAGAGGGGATGGTTAAGGTTAAATCATCCACAGCGACCTTTTGACCAAATGTTTTGGTCACATGTTCTAGTTCAATCATAATGAAAATACAAAGGCATTTAGTTAGACCTCCTGCCTTTTCATCTTCCTTTCTATGGTTTTTATGATAGTGCAAATTTTCACAAGTACCAAAGAGGAAGGGCCAAATTTTATATTACCTTTTTCCAAGCAATTCCTACCAATTTCCAAACATTTCTCAACGCTTTTCAAAGGCAGAAAGAAAAAAAGCCAAGCACAAAGCTTGGCTTCCACGAGCTGCGATTTTTTGATTTATTCCATTGGTAGTTCAACGAAATTTCCATAAAAGTTCAAGGAACGATACACATTGATTAAGCAATGGGGATCGGCTTTTTCGGCAGCATGGCAGACCATTTGCAATTCGGGAAAGCTGATAGTCGATTTACAAATATAATACACTTCGCCTTTATAGGCCCCATGACACTCGATGATCGACATACCATGACGCACCGTACTCATAAAGGCATCAACGATAACTTTAGGATCTTTACAAGTGATTTCCACCGTCACCCGTTGATAGCGTTTATACGTTCTATTGATGATCGTAGTGGATAAAAACTGAAAGATGATGGAATAAGCACAATAGATCCAGCCAAAGCCAAAGCCATAAGCAATATACATCAAGCAATTGAATGCGAATACCATATTAAAAATGGAGCGATGGATTTTATTAGAGACGTATTGGGCAATAAAGTCCGTACCACCCGTCGATCCACCCGCGGTTAAAGCCAAAGCACAGCCCGCTCCCCAGAGGATCCCTCCAAAGAGTAGATTCATCGTGATGTCATAAAAAAACGGTTCGAAATGGAAAATTTCCAAAAAGACAGACACCAAGATGAATTGTACCGCCGATAAAATCACAAAGCGTTTGGAAATGGCTTTGGCACAAAATAGAGCTACTGGAACATTCAGGCAAATAATTAAAAGTGAAACTGAAAGATTGATGCCCATCGTGCCCGCCAAACGACTCACAAAAAGCGCTATTCCCGTAAAGCCTCCAGAGATTAAATTACAAGGATTCATAAACACTTGCATCACGAAGGCTTGTAAAAAGGCGGAAGAAATGATTTTTATAAGGGAAATACTGAAGGATACCTTTTTATTTTTGAGAAGGTTTTGATA